>JAKQKY010000004.1 GCA_029560415.1 Bacteroidota bacterium
ATAGCACTGGTACGAATGATTATAATTTTACCCGCGGTAATAATGTGTGGGCAGTAGAAGATCGTGATGGAAACAATGGAACAACCGGACTATCGGCCCTTTCCACCACTTCATCTGATCCGCTGAATTTTGATTTTACTCCGAATTTTACGGTGAATCCAACACAGGTATCTCCGGTTCCAAACCAGCAGTTTAATATCACCAACTTATTCTACTGGAACAACATCATTCATGACCTTACCTACTTATATGGTTTTGATGAAGTTTCCGGAAACTTTCAATCTAATAACCAGGGCAGGGGCGGCGCCGGGAATGATTTTGTATTGGCTGATGCGCAGGATGGCGGCGGCACCAACAATGCCAATTTTTCTACACCAGCAGACGGAAGCAGTGGCAGAATGCAGATGTACCTATGGAGTGGAAGTCCGCAGAAGGATGGAGATGTAGACAATGGTGTTGTAGTACACGAATATGCGCATGGAATCAGTAACCGTTTAACAGGTGGACCTGCTCAATCGGGATGCCTGAGCAATGCAGAACAAATGGGTGAAGGCTGGAGTGATTATTATGGATTGATGTATACCCAGGATTGGGCCAATTCAAATGTGAACACAGGCTTTAATACTCCACGGGGAATTGGCACTTACGTGGTTGGTCAAACGGTAAACGGAACGGGTATACGCTCACAAAAATATTGTACCAATTTCAGCGTCAATAATAAAGTGTATGCAACAAACATCTCAGGTGAATCCCATAACAGGGGTGAGATCTGGTGTGCTGTATTATGGGATATGACCTGGAATATCATCAACCAGGTAAACAGCATCAACCCAAATATTTTTGACCCAGCAGGTGGTGGTGGAAATACCATCGCACTTAAACTGGTAACGGAAGGCATGAAGCTTCAGCCTTGCAGCCCCGGCTTTATTGACGGAAGAGATGCCATTTTACAGGCTGACCAGATTTTATATGGTGGCTTGTACAGTTGCGCCATCCGCGAAGCATTCAGGAGAAGAGGTATGGGTGCATTTGCATCACAGGGATCTTCTTCAAGTGTAAATGACCAGGTAGCAGACTTCAGTTCTGGCAGTGCCAATTTTGGACTGACACAGGCTGGAGTTACACAGGTTAACGAAGGACAGAATATCACTTATACTAATACTGTATCAAATAGTCCATGTGCTGTAATATCAAACTTCCTGTTGACAGATACCCTACCTACCAACGTTACCTATGTTAGCGGTGGAACTTATAATGCTACTACGAGGGTGGTTAGTTTCCCGGTGAATTTGGCTGCAGGTGAAACACAAGCTTATTCTTTCACGGTAAATGTAAATGCAGGTTCCTATTATCCTACTGTAACAGTGTATGAAGATCCGGTTTCCGGAACTACCATTCCTGCAGCATGGACGAATACATCTACGACCTCAACCATTTGGGAAGTTTCCAATGCCAGGAGTCATTCGGCACCATCATCTTATTATTCATTCAACCGCGATATACAATCTGATCAAC
Organism: Bacteroidota bacterium; assembly: GCA_029560415.1. Lineage (GTDB taxonomy): Bacteria > Bacteroidota > Bacteroidia > Chitinophagales > Chitinophagaceae > Ferruginibacter. The sequence goes on from JAKQKY010000004.1 coordinate 1,516, forward strand.
GACTGTTTTCAACAAACGCCATTGCATTAGGCGCTACACCGCCACCATTGTCGTTCTGGCATTGGTATAGTACTGAAGGAACTTATGACGGAGGTGTTCTTGAGATCAGTACGAACAATGGTACAAGCTGGATCGATGCAAAACCGAATATTATTTTGGGTGGATATACCGGTACAATGGATGCCACTACCTTATTAAATGGAAGAACCGCCTGGACCGGTAGCAGCAACAATAAATTTATCAAGACCAAAGTAAACATGCAGCCATATGCAAACCAGAGTGTGAAAATCCGCTTCAGGTTTACGTCAGATGTTGGTACAAACCTGGAAGGCTGGTACGTAGATGATATTGCGATCAAAGACCAGGCTGTTGTGGAGATGAGATCTAGCCTATTTAATTCAGCAGGTGCAAGGGTTATGGTGAGTGATTCTATAGCAATTATTTTACCGCCGTTGCCAACCTGTGTATCGGCCGGTGTAACCACGCAACCTTTAGCCACCACAGTGTGCACAGGCTCCAATGCAAGCTTTTCTGTGGTTGCCAGTGGTACTTCGGTAAGTTATCAATGGCAGTTAAGCACCGATGGTGGTGTAAACTTTGTTGATATCAGCAGTGCTACATCTGCAACCCTTACCTTAACATCGGTTAGTGCGATCATGAACAATAATCGTTATAGGGTACTGATCAGCAATGCATGTCCATCAAACTTTACCTCTGATGCAGCTATCTTAACGGTAAATAATCCCGCTTCTATCACAGGGCAACCTGCAGCTACTGCCGTATGTGAAGGCAGCAATACTTCTTTCACGGTAACGGCTACAGGCACTGCTATCAGTTTTCAATGGCAGGTTAGTACCGATGGTGGAACAACCTATACTGATATAGCCAGTGCTACTTCAGCTACGCTTTCATTAAATGCTGTTACAGCAGCCATGAACAATAACCGTTATCGTGCCGTGGTGAGCAGTTGCGGACCCGCTGGTGTAAATTCTTCTGATGCAATTCTCACAGTGAACAGCCCTGCGAGTATTGGAACACAACCAGCCAATACAACCGTTTGCAGCGGAACTGATGCAAACTTCACGGTAATAACAGCGGGAACCGGTGTTACCTACCAGTGGCAGGTGAGCACCAATGGCGGAACCAGTTATACTGCCATTCCAGGTGCAAATAGCGCAACATTAACCGTACCAGCTGTAACAGCAGGATTAAATAATAACTTATACCAGGTGATTATCAATGGTACCTGCCCGGGTGCAACTACGTCAACCGGAGCCTTACTAACGGTAAGCAATACTGCCAGTATCACTACTCAACCTGCCAGCGTTGTTGCCTGTGCAGGAAACAATGCTTCCATTACCGCCGTAGCATCGGGTTCAACCTACCAATGGCAGGTGAGTACAGATGGCGGTACCACTTATACTGACATCCCATCTGCTACCACAACCACCCTTTCCCTGAACAATGTTACATCGGCCATGAACAATAATAAATACAGGCTTGTTGTTTTCAGTTGTTCTGCTGCAGGACTTAACTCAACAGCAGCTACACTTACGGTGAATGATCCTGCTGTGATCAATACACAACCGGCTAATACCATTGCCTGTATCGGCAGCGATGTAACGTTAACGGTTAACGCCGGGGGAACCGCTTTAAATTATCAATGGGAAATGAGTACCGACGGCGGTATTTCTTACAATAGCATCCCTGGTGCGATTACAAACAGCTTATTGCTGAGCAATGTAACAGCGGCTATGGCCAATAACCTTTACCGCGTAGTATTAAGTAATACCTGTACGGTGAACTTCACGTCAAACGCTGCATTGCTTAGTATTACTGATGCACCTGTTATCAGCGCACAACCCTCCAGCACGCCAAGTTGCGCCAATTCACTGGCAGGATTCAACGTAACCGCAACAGGTGTTGGCCTCACTTACCAGTGGCAGGTTAGTACCGACGGGGGTGTAACTTTTACAAACATTAACGGTGAAACAGGTGTTTCCTTAAGTATTTCACCTGCATTGGATAATATGAATGGAAACCAATACAGGGCGATTGTTTTCAATTCCTGCTCATCAACTGGTGTAGTATCTGACCCTGCAATTCTTACCGTGAATCCGTTACCGGTAGTAAGTATTTCTGCGAATCCTTACCAGAATATTGCGGAGAACATGACCACTACCCTTACAGCAACTTCAACACCAGCTTCTACCACTTTTAGTTGGTATAAAGAAGGCGTTTTGATCCCTTCAGCAACGGGAAGCACCATAACAGTAAACCATTCTGACCTTGGAGAATATACCGCACGGGTTACGGATGCTAACACTTGTACGAATGTATCCAACACACTGGTGATCGGTGATTCCAGCCTGAACTTTGCTTTCATAACGCCCAATCCAAACAGGGGCCAGTTCCAGGTAAGGTTCAGGGCAGCTGCTTTGGTTGACCTTAACAGGATGATCACGATCTATGATGCAAAAGGAGCAAGGGTTTATTCGAAGAAGCACATTTCTACAAACGATAAAATGGATGTAAGTCTTGATAAAGTGAGCAAAGGAACCTATGTACTGATCCTGTCTGATTCAAAAGGCAATACACTGGCTACCGGTAAGTTTGTAGTTCAATAAATTCAATCATATTATTTTCAAAGGGTGAAAAAATTGTTCACCCTTTTTTTTGGTATTGAACAGCCGATAATAAGTTCAAATTTTGTTTCGAAATATTCATATGAGGGCATAAAAAAAGCTTTACGAATCGTAAAGCTTTTTTGTTTAATATAATTGTATAGATCTTACCTGATCTGCTGAATGTATTCGTTGCTCTTGAATTGCTTCTTCACATCATTGAGGTCACGCAGAATGGTTGCATCTACCAATGTACCGCCAACTTCGAGTTTAAAACCACCGATCAACTCATCTTCAACAGCCGTTTCAAGTTCAATGTTTTGTATAGGTGTGTTGCTTTTAATTTTTTGAATGAGTACCTGTTCCATGTCATTACTCATCGGAACGGCCGTGGTGATCTTCACTTTGTGAATGTCTTTAATTTCGTTGTACTGATCAATGAATGCATGAACGATCTCGGGCAGGTTGCTTTCCCTGGTTTTACGCACCAGTAATTTGATGAACAATTCGGTGATGCCACTAACCCTTCCCGTTGTGATGGATTCGATGATCTTCTCTTTCTTATCAGCTTTGATGATCGGGCTTTTCAGCACGTTTACAAAATCGGGATTGCCTTTACAAACGGTATAGAGGAATTTAATGTCGGCGTAAACGGCATCCAGCTGGTTTTTTTCAACCGCCAGGTCCAGTAAACTCTTGGCATATCTTCCTGCTAATCTTGGATTATTCATTATGTAACGTTTGGCGTTATTTACTTCGCTTAGTTCAATTTGATTTCTTCTGCCAGTTGCCTGATATAGGTTTCCTGCTGCGTTTTATCGGCCAGTTCCCTTCTTAAGATCTTTTCACTCACTTCGATGACCATTTTGCCCACCTGGTTTTTGATATCAGTAAGAGCAGCCATTTTCTGGTTGTTGATAGATGCATGTGCATCGTTGATAATCTTAGCTGCCTGGGCTTTTGCTTCATCTTTGGCGTCGTTGATCATTTTGTCTTTGATCTCTTTGGCTTCTTTTAGCATTACGGCTCTTTCTTCACGGGCTGCAACCAGTAAGGCTTCATTTTCACTTTTCAGCTGCGACATTTCGAGTTTTACTTTTTCTGCAGTGGCAATAGAACCGGCAATATTGGCTTCACGGTCGTTCAATCCTTTTAAGATGGGTCCCCAGGCGAATTTCTTCAGAATAAATAAAACAACGAGGAAGGCCAGTACCGTCCAAACGATCAATCCTAAATGTGGTAATAAAAGATCCATGGTATGTTAATTTGAAAATTTATTGATTTGAAGATGATTCAATTTGAAAATTTGAAGATGATTCAATTTGAAAATGGGTCGATTTTAAAATGGTTTGGTGCAAACTGCACTTTCGTACAAGTGTGCGACGCAACGATGCCGGGTAAACGCACATCTGCTGGTTCCAAAACATTAAAAAAAATATTACTGCATCCTCCGCCCTGTGCATCAGATGCAGTAATGAGTTTGTGCAATTAGGCTTTCAAAACCGCCAATAAACCTGCGATAACTGCGAAAAGGGCAACACCCTCTACGAACGCAGCTGTCAGGATCATGTTTGCACGAATGTCATTGGATGCTTCCGGCTGACGGGCAATAGCTTCCACAGCGCCTTTACCGATTTGTCCGATACCAATTCCGGCACCGATTGCGGCAAGACCTGCACCTATTGCACCACCCATGTGCGAAAAACCAACTTCTGTTAACAAAGTCATCAAAGTCATGATACTTGTTTTATGAGTGAATAATAAATACTACATCGTTGAAATAACCTCATGCTTGTGGCCATCCACATCATCATGCCCACCCTCAAATGACTGGCCGATAAATACCGCTGTTAAGTTGGTAAAGATGAAGGCCTGTATAAACGCTACCAGTATTTCAATAAAATAAATGAATACCGTAAAGAGGATCGATACCGGAGAAAAACCCCAGCCTGCCCCTTTATTCATGGCGCCGAATATGAAGATGAGTGAAATGAAACTTAAGATAATGATATGACCTGCCACCATGTTGGCGAAAAGACGTATGATCAAAGCGGCTGGCTTGATGATCAGTACACCGGCCAATTCTACCGGGATCAGGATCACTTTTACCAGGATCGGAACCCCGGGAGGCCAGAAGATATGACCCCAGAAATGGCCGTTTGTGCTGGCCAGGATCACAACGGCAGAAATGATTCCCATTACCGCGGTGAAAGCTGTATTACCCGTTACGTTGGCCGAACCAGGAATTAAACCAAAAATGTTATTGATCAAAATAAAGAAGAAAACGGTGAGCAGGTAAGGCAGGTATTTCTGCCATTTCTTGCCCAGGTTTGGTTTGGCCACATCGTCGCGAACAAAGGTGATCACCGGTTCAATGGCGTTCTGCCATCCTTTAGGTGCCGTGGTAACGCCCAGGCCGTTTTTGTATTTCCGGGCGATGCCGGTCATCAGCAAAACGAGGATGGTAAGGGCGATGATCATCTGTACCACGTTCTTGGTAAGGGAAAAATCATACACAACCGATCCATCGGTGGCTTCAATATTGCCTTCTTTTAAGATATATCCGTTGTATGCTTCGGTTCCTTCATGACCAAAACGGGCTGAAGAAAACATAGCAAAACCCTTGCTTGGAGAATAGAGGATCACCGGCAGGGGAATGGTAGCATGAAAGTGGCCGGCTGTAAAAAAATGGAATTCATGGGCATCTTTGATGTGGTCCATGATGATCTTGGCAGGATCTAATTTTTCCTCGGTTGCCTCATGTGTTCCTTCTACATGTTCTGTAACGGGCTCCTGGGCATAGCTGGTAGCTGAAAATAGTACCAAACTTAGGCTGAAAACCGCTACCAGTAATGATTTGATGCACTTTGCTGCCATATCTTTCCCTAATTTTGCCGCAAAGATAAGGGCACAATGCTGAATTCTGAAATTTGAAGCAATTAAAAAAGGCTTTACACCGTAAATTCCTGGTTCTGGAACTGCATTTTATGCAATTGGTAATAAAAGCCCTGTTTTTGCATGAGCTCGTCGTGGGAACCGATCTCCCTGATCTCGCCTTTGTCGAGCACCAGGATCTTATTAGCCTTGCGGATGGTGCTGAGCCTGTGGGCAATTACAATGGAAGTTCTGCCGGCGATCAGCTTGTCGATAGCCTGCTGAATAAGGCCCTCACTTTCCGAATCGATGGAAGAAGTGGCTTCGTCGAGTATAAGAATAGAAGGGTCATACAATAAAGCTCTTACAAAGGAAAGCAACTGGCGCTGGCCCATTGACAAGGTTGCGCCTCTTTCCATGACATTGTAATCATATCCGCCGGGTAGCCGCTCTATAAAATCGTGGAGGCCTATCAGCTTTGCTGCCCGAATTACTTCTTCCTTGGAAATGGACGGATTGAGCAGGGTAACATTATCTGTCACCGATCCGCTGAATAAAAAAACATCCTGCAGTACTACCCCAATCTTGCTGCGCAGGTAATCGAGCTGGTAATCTTCGATGTTGATACCATCTACAAGTATGCTTCCTTTTTCTATTTTATAGAGCCTGTTGATGAGGCTGATGATGGAAGTTTTACCACTGCCGGTATGACCCACAATGGCCAGTGTTTTTCCGGCTTCTATTTCGAAGGAAATATCCTTTAGTACATATTGCTGATCGATATAAGCAAACCACACATTTTTGAATGTAATACGGCCAGGCATAGACGCCGGTATCAATTGTCCGCTGTTGACTGTTACATCATCATTATCCAGCACTTTAAACACCCGCTCACTGGCGATCATACCCATTTGCAACACGTTGAATTTATCGGCGATCACCCTGAGTGGCCTGAAGAGCAGGTTGAGGCATAAGATAAATGCGGTAATGATACCCGCAGCATTTTCTGCCCGTTCGGGAGATACATTGAGCGATTCTTTGGCAGCCCACCATACCAGCAAACCGATTGATAAAGCAGAAACCAATTCTACCACCGGGAAGAAAACCGAATAGGCAAAGATGGCCTTGATATTGGCATTGCGGTGTTGCTTATTGATGGCTGTAAACTTTTCCTGTTCTCTTTTTTCAGCAGCAAACGCCTGCACCAATGCCATGCCGGTAATATGTTCCTGCACAAACGCATTTAAATTGGCCACTGCATTGCGTACATTGATGAATGATTTATTTACCGACTCTTTGAAAAAATATGTTGCGATGATGAGCACCGGGAACGGAGCCAGGCAAACGAGGGTAAGTTGCCAATCGGCCCAGAACATGTAGGTCAGTACCGAAATGATCGA
>JAKQKY010000018.1 GCA_029560415.1 Bacteroidota bacterium
GAAACATTTAATGGCCTTGGTAAGGATTTCATTACATCTACCCTCATCAATGAAGGTCTGGGTGGAGGATTTTCATTCAGTGTGGCCGTAGCAGCGCATACCGGGATCGGCACCTTACCCATTTTATATTTTGGAACAGATGCACAAAAGGCAAAATATATTCCCAAGCTCGCCAGCGGTGAGTGGAAAGGCGCCTATGGCCTAACGGAGCCGAATAGTGGCAGTGATGCATTGGGTGCGAAATCAACCGCAGTATTATCGCCCGATGGAAAACATTATATCCTCAATGGCCAGAAATGCTGGATCACCAACGGTGGATTTGCAGATGTATTTACCGTATTCGCAAAAGTAGATGGCGATAAATTTTCTACGTTCATTGTAGAGCGTGGCATGGAAGGATTTACGCAAGGTCCGGAAGAACATAAAATGGGAATCAAAGGTTCATCAACTGTACAATTATATTTCCAGGATTGTAAAGTGCCGGTAGAAAACCTGTTGGGTGAAGTGGGTAAGGGACATATCATTGCATTTAACATCCTCAATATTGGCAGGCTCAAATTATGCGCCGCAGCATTGGGCGGATCTAAAATGGTTTTCACCGATACGGTTCAGTATGCCAATACACGGGAACAATTCAATACCGCCATTGCCAATTTCGGCGCTATCAAACACAAACTGGCCGAAATAGCCATACGGATATGGGTAGGCGAAAGCGCCTTATACCGTACAAGCAAATGGATCAATGATAAAGAAACCGAATTGGCTGCATCCGGCAAACCATTTAATGAAGCCTTACTCGGAGCAGCAGAAGAATATGCCATTGAGTGCGCCATGCTGAAAGTTGATGGAAGTGAAGTATTAGATTTCACGGTGGATGAAGGCGTACAGATCCATGGTGGAAATGGCTTCAGCGATGAGTACATGGTGAGCCGTGCATATCGCGATAGCCGCATCAACCGCATTTTTGAAGGAACAAACGAAATTAACAGGCTGCTTACCGTTGATATGATGCTTAAAAGAGCAATGAAAGGAAAGCTTGACCTGATGGGTCCTGCTATGGCGGTTTCTAAAGAACTGATGAGCATTCCCGATTTCGGCAGTGAAGACGAAGGTTTATTTGCAGCTGAGAAGAAAACGATCGCTAACATGAAGAAGGCAATCCTCATGACCGCCGGAGCTGCCGTACAGAAACTCATGATGAACCTGCAAAATGAACAGGAAATACTCATGAACATTGCAGACATGGCCATACTCACCTTTCATGCAGAAAGTGCATTGTTAAGGGTGATCAAACTCTCCGATAAATTGGGAGAGGCTGCAGTATCCCATCAAACCGATATGATGCGCTGTTACCTGAATGATGCCGTTGATAAACTGAATAAAGCCGGCAAAGAAGCATTGAACGCATTTGCCAGTGGCGATGAGCAACGCATGATGTTGCTTGGTTTAAAACGATTCACCAAAACAGCGCCTTTCAACAGCAAAGATGCCCGCAGAAGGATCGCAGATAAACTGATCGGGGAAAATAAATATGCCTTTTAGAGACCATTTACGCAAGGGTAATACGAGCGGGTGCCATTCTTTACAGGGATGGCATTCTTTTTTGATGACGGATTACTGCTGCTGATTATTTCAACCTCTTTAATTAAATTGCTATTATAATAAATAGCACATGAAACAAATTGCTCTCCTTGTTTTAATTGTCCTGTCTACAGGATCAACCTTTTCGCAAAACACTCCATCAAAAAAGCCCCGGGCCCGCGACCTGGGTATTGGCTTTGATGGAAAACCAGGGTTGTACAATGCCATTACGGATGTGAAAGGTGTGTTGGTTGGATATAAAACGATCATCAAAGAAGCCAATATCACTTCTACAGGAAAAGGCCCGGTGCGAACAGGCGTTACCGTTATCATGCCCAGGAATAAATCAAACGACCCGGTTCCGGCTGCGTGGTTCAGCCTGAATGGCGACGGAGAAATGACGGGACTTGCATCTATAGAAGATTATGGTTTTAATTATGGCCCAATCGGCATCACCAATACCAACAGCGTTGGAGTAGTACACGACGCCATCGGTGAATGGAATATCAAGCATTTTGCAACCGGCGAAATGATCGACTTTTCATTTGGATTACCTGTAGTAGGAGAAACCTGGGATGGTATGTTGAATGATATACAAGGTTTGCATGTGAACAAGGAAGATGTTTTCAGTGCATTGGACAGCGCCTCTTCAGGCCCTGTACAGGAAGGCAATGTTGGTGGAGGAACCGGCATGGCACTGTATGGTTTTAAAGGAGGCAATGGTACATCCTCAAGAATCATAAAGATCGATTCTGCTATTTATACCTTGGGTGTATTTGTGCAGGCAAATTTTGGTGGTAGAAACGATCTGCTCATTTCAGGCATCCCGGTAGGCCGCGAAATCCAGGGATTCAAACCCATACTAAATGATCCGAAAAGAAAAGACGGGTCGGTGATCATCATCATAGCAACCGATGCACCCTTGCTCCCGTCACAATTAAAACTCGTTGCCAGGAGAGCCGCCATGGGCATTGCCCGTACAGGAAGTTTTGCTCACAACGGATCGGGAGATATTTTCTTTGCTTTCAGCACAGCCACTCCAATAAATAATGTAAAAGGAACCCATCAGCAATGGAATGTACTTTCAAAAGATGCATTGGATGCAGTGTTCAAGGCAACCGTGGAGGCAACAGAAGAATCGGTCATTAATGCATTGGTGGGGGCAGAAACGATGACCGGGTTAAATGGAAATACATTCTATGCTATTCCGCACGACCAAGTAAAGGCCATCCTCAGGAAATATAACAGGCTTGTTGAGCCAAAATAACGGTACCCCTTACCTGCAATCAATTTTTGTGTAAGGATGATTGGTTTCATACCGTAACGATGAGGGATACTTGAAAATAACTGTATCATGCAGTTGCTCCATATCGCCATATCCTTCAGAAAGGGTATTGTTATCGATCTTAAAAATGACCTCATTAACAGAGATCGTTCCCTCTGATTGAAACCGGTACCATGCCCTGAGCGTATTTTCCCTGATAACACCCTGTAGTTCACCACGGCTATCATCTTTTTCAAATCGATTGTACGTCAAAGAACCGGTAACAATGGAATCCCGGAGAATTAAATTTAAATCCGCTGTATCCTTACCAATGATCATCCGAAAACAACCCGGAAGCAATGCATGATCTGAAACAGTAGTATCTTGTATTGTAGCTTCCATGATCTTCGTCGTCTTTTCTCCCGGTTGAGTACAGGATGATATGATCATGATCAGCAGCGAATTGAGTAAAATGTATTTCATTTGTATGAGGCTTTTAGCTTAGATAACGAATAAACATGCCAGCTTTTACGGCACAAGCTTTGTAACCTTACTAAAAAGAAATTGTATGACTGAAGACAAAAAAAACGGGATGCCAAATCCGGAAGAAATTAGCAGCGATATTACAGCTGAAGAAAGAGCTTTACTGGATGAAAGCCTGGAAAACAGCAGCTCTGTAGACAATAATAATCTATGGAGATCGGCGTTGGATAATACAGATGACTCAGGTGAATTACTGAACGAAGAAAGTTCTGCAGATGATCTTACCGGCGAAGACCTGGATATTCCCGGATCCGAGCTGGATGATGCAAATGAAGACATCGGTGAAGAAGATGAGGAAAATAACGGCTATAGCCAGGCTGATACTGAATAACGACATCAAATGATAACGGGAACGCATACATGAATTGCATGCGTTCCCGTATCTCTTTTTAACTGTATTTAACCTAAAGTCTTATACAGAAGGGCTGGTAAAAGCGCCGGTAGTAAGGTGTACCCCTTCGGCAATTTCTTCGATCATTTTTGCATTGAATGCCTCCAGGTCTCCGGGATTACGGCTCGTCACAAGGCCATTGTCAACAACCACTTCCTTATCTTCCCACAATACTCCAGCATTGACCAGGTCGGTTTTTATCGATGAGAAAGATGTCATTTGTCTGCCGCTCAACATACCCGTTTCAATAAGTAATTGGGGGGCATGACAGATCGCGGCCAATGGCTTGCCACTTTCTAAAAAATGTTGTGCAAACTGAACATAAGAAGGATGTCTTCTCATCTGGTCGGGATTGATCACGCCGCCCGGGATCATCAATGCATCATAATTTTCCGGCTTCGCATCTTTCAGCAATACATCAACCGGCAACTCGATCGACCAGTTCCCATTGCTCCATCCCTTTACCGTTCCCTCCTTCAATGACACAATGTGAACGGTTGCACCCGCTGCTTCCAATGCTTTCTTCGGACTTGTAAGTTCAGATTCTTCAAAACCCTGGTCGGTTAAAATGGCTACCTTTTTATTTTGTAATGTTTGCATATGATTTTGTATTTGTTTAAGAATAATACAAAGACCATTGTTCAAATTTCATTCCAATGAATTCAAAGAGAATATTGGCTTGAGCGTGGCGGATGTGTTGAGTTTTTTCCCCGAATTGTTTCCGTAAATCAATTTATATATCTTTAATCATGATACGTTCCATATCATTAACCTTATTCTTATTACCATTATTTAACTGCCTGCTGGCCCTAACAACAAGCTCCATGAACACCATCACAATCAGGAAATCATTGACAACGCTAACCGAAGGATTAACATACAGCAGCGAATCCGATTATCCTTTTGAAATACTGGATTGGGGTAAGTTGAAAGAGGCGGCAATCAAAGAGCATATTGCCGGGCTTCATGCCACATCTTCAGCGCCCGAGCAAGTACCGGTTGATGCTTTCTTTAAAAAATATATTCACAACCTTGAATTAAGTGGTGACCCCGACATGAATAAGTTGGTTTTACGGTATAAAAAACTGCGTGATTTCCTGGCCGATAAATCTTTGCATATTCAACTATGGCGTTGTGGAAAGATACAAGTTGGGATCTATTTTGTCGTAAGCAGTCAGGATGGAAATCTTGTTGTATTAAAAACAACAGCCATCGAAACTTAAAAAATGGATAAAATAAACGCCCTGTAATGACAGAGCTTTGTATTTGTAGAAATTAAATTTATTTACAGTGGTCCATTATCAGCATTTGCTTCGATTGCCGCCTGTATAGCCGGGGAAACATTCGACAGGAAATCATATCCAAGGATCGCTTCCAAATCGTCTACTGATACCCGGTAGTTCCCCCATGGTTGGCTATTAACGGTCTGCGTGTTTGGCATACTCACCGCAATAACCCTGGTGGTTGTGGTTACCCGGTTTACATCATCTGCGCCAACCGGCAATACAACGATGAGCTTCCAGCAGTTAGCTGGAACTGCAATTTTCCCCGAAGCAATGGTACTGGTAATACCGCCATTACTGCCGGTTCCGCCTGTTCCGTATCCGCCCGACATGATGTATAATTCATTGCCATTATCCATCAACGTTCTGCAATAGTTTTCAAGTGCCACCCAGGTAACCCTGTTTAAATTAGGCGATTGCGGCATCATGTTGGTCATTACAAAAGTAGCCGCATTGTCAGTTGTATTCAGATCACGGTCTTCCGAAGGGCACATATGCCCACGATCAAATCCAGTATTGGAATAACTTGAAGTTGCCGCTTTGTAGAATCCTGTCGGGAGTGTATTGTCAACAGCGAAACAATCGCAACGTGGAGCAAGACCTTTCCAGGCTGTGCTCAAATGCCAGCCAACCCAATTGGCCGATCCCCTTCCATTGTTATAGGATAATGCATATTGATTCTTTACCATTAAATAATTATTGGGAGAAGCTATATCAGTTACCGCAGCAGTTGGATTGCCCATAGAGATGTTATTATCCTGTGTAGGCCCGCCGATATTTTCCTGGATATCGATGTCATCAATATTAATTCTTCCGCCATCTTTTTTTCTAACCTGGAAACGAACGGGGCCGGTAAAATTGGTGAAGAAGGTAGCCTTGGTTAACGTAAAACTTGTAACAGCAATCGTGTTGCCAACCTGTGTCCAACTGGCACCTCCATTTATAGAAGCCCAGAGCTCAACGTTACCATTGGCTTCGCGGTTATAACGGCCGTGAAAAAAACTGATGGAAGAAGCTCCATTAGGCACATCAAAATTCATCGTTAACATACCACTATTTTGCATACGGGCCGATTTTGCACCAGTCTTTCTATCACCTGTTGCATCGCCGATCCGGGCATCATTGAAATTCCAGGAGCCAGATGATAAAACGACATTGCCGGTTGTGTAAGATGTTTTTATGCCCGATTCGAACCCTTCAGGGAAATTTGAAGCTGATCGGTTTGCGATGTTTGCAGAAGTTGATTGCCGATCCTTTTGCATGCTTTCGGGTTCGTATGCAGTTTCTTTCCGACAGGAAATGACCAATAACGACAAAGCAATGAATGCAAGAAATTTTGATGTTGATCTCATAGCTGGTTTTATTGCGGATACTGGATAACGTTAAAACTAATTATTTTGTATTTATTTATAAACTAAATGGCATAAAAACCGGGAAAGTTGATGCAGATTACAACACAATACCAGGTAGTATCCTTTGATGCGATAAAGCCGGTGCCATTTTTATAATACTTTTGCCTTATGAATGTTAAAGCGATCCTGATCCTTTGTTGTATAACCCTGGCTTTGTTTGGAAGAACACTGGCGCAGCCTGCTGCAAAACCATTTATTAAATTAACCGAACCATCTAAGGAAAATAATAATGTATCCGCTGCGAGGCAATTCATTATAGGCAGCGTAACCAAAAACAGCTCGCTTATGATCAATGCGCAGCGGGTTAAAGTTTATTCAACCGGAGCATTTGCCTGGGAGTTAAATCTTTCTGAAGGTGATACAGCCTTCACGATCGTTGCCATTTCGCCCGAAGGAAAATCCATTTCAAAAAGAATTCATTACAACCTTCGTTTTCCTAAACCTGCCGAACCTGTAAAGGATTTTGGAATAGAAAGTATACAAACATTTCCCGAAGGCAACCTGGTCCTGATGCCCGGCGATGCCATCCAGTTTAAAGTAAAAGCATTTCCGGGGGCCAATATGAGTACTCTTAATGGAACTGTGTTATATGAATTACCGGTAACCCAAACCAACGGGATGACAGGAATTTACCAGGGAACTTATGTGGTGCAATCTTCGGATAGTTTTTTTGCCAGCAGGTTCCAGGTTACATTAAAAAGTGCCGATGGACAGGAGATCAGTAAAGCAACCCGTGATAGTTTTTCGGTGATGTCATCCCTGGCATCTGATGTTGCCATTACAAAAGGAAGGCTTGCTCACCTTGAATACGGCCTCGGTGACGACAGGCTGGGTGGCGCCAAGATCGGTTATCTTGATAGCCTGATCCCGCTAAAGATCATTGGCAAAGTGGGAAGTCATTATAAAATCAGGCTGGCCAAAAGCCGGACAGCTTATATTCCCGATGAGCATGTAACGTTGATGGCTAAAGGCAGTTTTGAACCGTCATCGCTCACGGGCAAATGGAATGTATATGGTGATTCGGTTTACGACTATGTAAACGTGAATTTATTTTCAAGGTTGCCTTACCAGTCTTTCCAGTTAAACGATCCGTCCAGGATCGTTGTAGATGTTTTTGGCGCCACCAACAATACCAACTGGATCACGCAAATGGAATCGGTGAAGGAAATTGAACGGGTGTGGTATGAGCAGGTTGCCGATGATATTTTCAGGATCAACATACAGCTTAAGCACCGGCAACACTGGGGCCACCAGGTATCCTACCGGGGCAATACACTCGTGATAAAAATAAAACAGCAGCCTAAAAACCTCTCCATTAATAAAATGGTAATCGCCCTGGATGCCGGGCATGGCGGTACCAATACCGGCGCAGGCAGTCCTACCGGCGTGCTTGAAAAAACCCTAACCCTTGCCGTTACCCTGAAATTACAAAAGTTACTCGAAGCCCAGGGAGCTACTGTGATCATGACCCGCAATAAGGAAACATTTTTTGATAACAAGGAACGCATTTTATTTTACCGTGATAGCCTGCCCGACCTGCTGCTGAGCATTCATTTAAATTCATCTGCCGATCCCATTCGTGTAGGTGGTACGAGTACGTTTTACCGTTATATCGGTTTTCGTCCGTTGAGTCACGCTATTTATAAACGCATGCTCGAACTTGGCTTAAGCGAATACGGCAACAACAGTTCTTTTAATTTTATGCTGAATAGCCCGATCGAATATCCCAATGCATTGGTTGAAGCGTTGTTTTTAAGCAACCCGGAAGAGGAAGAAAAAATACTCAACGAAACTTTTCAGCAACAAATGGCCGAAAAGATTGCTCAGGGCATTAAAGATTTCCTGGAAGGCTGTGAGGAAGTCCAGGGGAATAAATAGCAGTTTCGCATAAACGCATTCTTCATCACAGTTTCATGATCATGGGTTGAAGCAACCAGCAAAACAAGGTGATCAGGATGATGCTGATAATATTGAGTACGAAACCTGTTTTAAGCATATCCCTGATCTTAATATGCCCGCTGGCAAACACAATGGCATTCGGCGGTGTGCCCATGGGCAACATGCCCGCACAACTCGCTCCAAGTGTCATGGGAATGCCCAGCATCAGCGGATCCATGTGGAGGGCTACAGCTACCGAAGAGATCACTGGCGCCATAACGATCACCTGTGCTACATTGCTCATCACTTCACTCAGAAATACAGAAACCGTTGTTACCACCAGGATCATGATAAATACATTGCCGGTAGCATAAGAGGCAATATATGTTCCCAACTGATCCATTAGTTTGGCATCTTCCAACGCCTTGGCCAGTGCAATGCCACCACCAAATAAAAGTAATATTCCCCAGGCCATGCGGGTTGTATCTTTCCATTCGAGTAATCGTTCTCCGCTATTGTCATCTTTTTTGCCGGCAGCGATCATGAACAATGCAATGGCGCCAATCATGGCGATGATGGAATCATCGAGCACAAGCCAGGGCTGTAATCCATTGATGATGTCTTTACAGACCCATAAAAAAATAGTTCCAACAAAAACGATCAGTACTCTTTTTTCAGGTGTGGAAGTGGGACCGAGTTTTTTTAATTCAGCATGAATGAATTCTTTTCCTTCTACACTCTGTCTGATACCATTGGGATAAAGCCATTTCACCATCACCCAATACAACATCAGCAACAGTACAATGGTCAATGGCATGAAAATGATCATCCAGTCTGTAAACCCAATGGTATAATTAAATTTTTCATGGATATAATTTACATAGGCCACATTGGGCGGTGTGCCAATGATTGTTCCCAAAGCAAAGTTGGAAGCATAGGCGATGGACAACATCATCACAAGCGAAAAGTTTTTCATGTTGGCGCCTGGTTGTGCATTGTTTCCGATGACATGGATCACCGACATGGCAATGGGAAACATCATCATGGTAGTGGCAGTGTTGCTTAACCAAAGACTTAAAAATCCTGTAGATATGATGAAGCCAAGGATGATGCGGTTTCCGTTGGTTCCGGTGATGCGGATGATATTCAATGCGATCCTTTTGTGCAGGTTCCATTTTTCAATGGCAATCCCTATAAAGAAGCCGCCCATGAAAAGAAAGATGATGGAATCGGAATATGATTTACTCACTTCTTTCAGCGAACTGATATTCAGAAGTGGGAATAGCACAATGGGCACCAATGCTACCACGGCCAGGGGCATGGCTTCAAGCACCCACCAGCTGATCATCAGCACGGCAATGGCCAACACAAGCTTTGCTTTTAAAGGAAGCGAAAGCGGGTTAGCGAAAAAGAATATCAAAAAAAGCAGCAACCCGGTTAACTGGGCCAATTCTTTTTTGTATTTGTTGAACCATACGGGCATAGCAATCGATCTTGGTTTGACCAAATTAAAACAGTTTCCCGAATTGGAAAGTTTTAAATCAGGATGCGGTATAACTTTGTTATGAACCTTAACCGTAAATCATATGAGCAATTTAGTAACCGAATTCAACGACTATCGTACCCGGATGAACGAAGTGATATTGTCGAAAGACAACCTCGTCATTAAAAGACTCTGGAACCTCGATACCAATACGTATGCCGCTGGCGCATTGGATGTAAAAACAAAAGAATTGCTTGGCCTGGTGGCCAGCATGGTGTTGCGATGCGATGATTGCATCAAATATCATTTGGGCAAATCGCACGAGCTGGGAGTAAACACAGAAGAAATGTATGAAGTATTTGCCGTGGCCAATATCGTGGGAGGCACGATCGTGGTGCCTCATACGAGACGAGCGGCGGAGTACTGGGAAGAGCTGGGGAAGAAGAATGAAAAATAAGAAACAAGGAACAAGGAATGAGGAACAAGGAATGATGAACAAGGAATGAAGAACAAGGAATGAAGAACAAGGAGCGAAGACGTACAATGGTTAAAATCTCTAATTTATCTGGGTTAAAAAACAGTGTTTAAGAATCAATATATCTTTAATTTGGAAAGAAGAAGTTGGTTTTTAATACATTGTTATGGAGAGAAAATTTGACCTGGATGAAAGGCTGATAAATTTTGCAGTGATTACAATTGATATTTCTGAATCACTTCCAAGATCTTTTGCAGGGAATCATTTGGCTGGTCAATTGGTAAGAAGTGGAACCTCCCCAGCTTTGAATTATGCGGAAGCGCAATGTGCAGAATCTATGAATGACTTTATTCACAAGATGAAAATTTCTGCAAAAGAATTAAGAGAAACCTTTAATTGTTTAAGAATAATCGGTAAAAAGCGCTGGTATCCTGATATTGAATTACGACAGGTGCTGGATGAAAATAATCAACTAATATCCATTTTTGTAAAAAGTATTGCAACTGCCAAAAGAAATAATTCAGCCAAATAAAATTCTTTGTTGGTAATTCCTTGTTTTAAATTCGATATTTTTAACCTTGTTTCTTCTCCAATATTTAATAACTTTAGAGCACAATTTATAACTATGAGTGACACAACAACAACCGCTCCTCCGCTAACCGCCAAAGATTTTGCCACCGACCAGGAAGTACGCTGGTGCCCCGGGTGCGGCGATTATTCGATCCTTGCACAGGTTCAGAAAGTGATGCCTACTTTGGGAATCCCCAAAGAAAACATCGTTATTATTTCGGGTATTGGTTGCAGCAGCCGCTTTCCTTATTACATGAACACCTATGGCATGCACAGCATCCATGGCCGTGCAACCGCAGTTGCCAGCGGTTTGAAAGCTGCCAGGCCGGAGTTGAGTGTTTGGGTGGTAACCGGCGATGGCGACGGCCTCAGCATTGGTGGTAATCATACGATTCACCTGTTGCGCCGCAATTTTGATATCAACATTTTATTGTTCAATAACCAGATTTACGGACTTACGAAGGGGCAGTATTCTCCTACTTCTGAAGTACATAAAGTTACAAAGAGCACACCTTTCGGCAGTATCGATCATCCTTTCAATCCATTGGCGCTGGCCATGGGTGCCGATGCAAGCTTTATTGCCCGTTCTATGGATCGGGATCCAAAACACCTACAGGCAATGTTGCTTCGTTCACAGGCACATAAAGGCGCATCCTTTTTAGAAATTTATCAGAACTGCAATATTTTCAATGATGGCGCTTTTGAGATCTTTACCGAAAAAAGCAGCAAGGCAGAAGAAGTATTATTCCTGGAACAGGGTAAGCCATTGATCTTTGGTGCAACCCAACAAAAAGGGATTAAGCTGGATGGATTTAAACCAGTGATCGTAAATCTTGCGGAAGGGGCTTCTACCGATGATCTTTGGGTACATGATGAAAGAGATTTCTACAAGGCGCAGATCCTCATTCGTATGTTTGATGATCCAAACCTTGCCGGACATTTACCAAGACCATTCGGTGTTTTTTATGAAACTGAAAGAGCCTGTTATGAAGAATCTATGAAAATGCAGATAGATGAAGTGATTGCTCAAAAAGGAAAAGGTGACCTGGATAAATTACTCAGGGGAAGAGAAACCTGGACGATCAGTTGATCCTATTTATAAAAAAATTACATGCCCGGCCAATGATAGCCGGGCATTTTTATTACAATAAATTTTTGGCTACCAGGTATTCTGCGATCTGTACCGCATTGGTGGCGGCGCCTTTGCGCAGGTTATCGCTTACGATCCAGCAATTGAGGGTATTGGGCTGGGTTTCGTCCCTGCGAATGCGGCCTACAAAAGTATCATCCTTGTCATGTGCTGTTAACGGCATGGGATACTCGAAATTAACCACGTCATCCTGGAGCACCACACCCGGAGCTTTCGAAAGGAGCGATCGTACTTCGCCCAGATCAAAATCCTTCTCAAATTCAATATTTACCGATTCACTGTGTCCGCCCATGGTTGGAATGCGTACACAGGTAGCCGTTACCAGTATGTTCTCATCTCCCATGATCTTCTTCGTTTCATTCACCATTTTCATTTCCTCTTTTGTATAGCCATTGTCGGTGAATACGTCGATCTGTGGTATGGCATTCAGGTCAATGGGATAACGGTAGGCCATTTCACCTTGTACGCCCTTTCTTTCATTCATCATTTGTTCTACAGCTTTCACACCTGTTCCGGTTACACTTTGATAGGTGCTAACCACCACACGTTTAATTCCATACGCATCGTGCAAAGGTTTTAGTACAACAACCATTTGTATGGTAGAGCAGTTTGGGTTGGCAATGATCTTGTCATTAGCATTCAGCACTTCTGCATTTACTTCGGGAACCACGAGTTTTTTGCTGGGGTCCATACGCCACGCACTCGAATTGTCTATCACAGTTATGCCTGCTTCTGCAAAACGCGGAGCCCAGGCAAGCGAAGTGCTTCCCCCGGCAGAAAAAATAGCCAGGTCGGGTTTTGCATCTATCGCATCCTGCATACCCATCACTTTATAGGTCTTATTCCGGTAGCTGATTTCTTTCCCGATCGATTTCTCTGATGCCACCGGTAGTATCGCGGTAACAGGGAAATTTCGCTCAGCCAATACCTGCAGCATTTTTGAACCAACCAGGCCCGTAGCCCCAACAACCGCAACTTTCATGATATCAATTTTTTGTAAAAATAATTCATCCGGTTTAAATGTATGTATTAAATGCTCCCAATGCTTCGGGATTCCCTGGTTTTCACGAACAAATACAGCTTATTTTTCAGCGTGGCAAAATTGATGGCTGCTTTATAGAAAATTGTATCTTTAAAAGCTAGTTCATTTATTATGATGAAAAAATTACTTTCTTGCCTGGTATTGCTGTTGATAAGCTTTTTGGGATATACTCAATTATCTGAAAATTTCAGTGATGGTGATTTTACCAGCAATCCAACCTGGGTCGGAGGAACTACGGACTGGACGGTGAATACCAATCTTGAGCTGCAAAGCAATAATACTACTCTCAATAGCACTTATTACCTGAGTACAGCCAATACATTGGTGACCACTGCACAATGGGATTTTCTTTGTAAACTCAGTTTCAACACATCATCAGCTAATTATGTAGATGTTTTTTTATCGGCCTCTGGAAGCGATCTCACATTAACAACCACCACCGGTTACTTTGTAAGGCTTGGTGGTACCGATGATGAGATCTGTTTATACCGCAAAGACAATGGTTCTGTAACAAAGATCATCGACGGGGTGAATGGTGCATTAAACAGTAGCAACAATGATGTGAAGATCACCGTCATTCGTGATGCAGCCAACCAATGGCAACTGTCCAGGGTGCTCAATGCCACCGCTTCATTTACAGAAGGTAATGTTACCGACGCCAATTATCTTACCGGTTCATTTTTTGGTATCCTGGTAAAACAAAGCACTGCCAGTTTTTTCCAGAAACATGTGATAGATGATATTACGATCGGGAATTTTGTGCCCGACATCCTTCCGCCTACGGTGCTAACGTATACGGCTACCAGTCTTTCAACGCTGGATATCCTGTTCAACGAACCGGTGGATCTTACCAGCAGCCAGCTTGCTTCCAATTATGTGGTGGGTAATGGGATTGGCTCAGCAGTTTCTGCGGTTAGGGATTTATCTAACAGCTCATTGGTGCATCTAACCTTTACAGGTAGTTTCCCTATCAGAACAAATATTCCTATAACGATCAATGGCGTGCAGGATCTTTCGGGAAATGCGATGTCGAATGTTGCTGGCTCATTTAGTTATTTTATCCCGGTGCAATATGATGTGGTGATCGATGAGCTCATGCCTGATCCTGATCCTGTTGTTGGATTACCCAACAGTGAGTGGATCGAATTACGCAATACATCAGCGTTTGCTGTTGATCTTAAAGATTGGACGCTCGCTAAATCAACCGGTTTAACATCACCCAGCGGCCCGATGCCAGGCTATATTTTGCAGCCCGATAGTTTTGTGATCGTTTGTACAGGCAGCGCCGTAACAGGTTTGCTGCCTTTTGGACATGTGATATCGGTAACCAGCTTTCCATCATTAAGCAACGCCGGAGACCTCATTTCCCTGATATCGCCTCAAGGCACCGTGATACATGCGGTAAACTATACAGATGCCTGGTACCAGAATGAACTGAAGAAGAATGGCGGCTGGTCACTGGAAATGACCGATACCCGCAATCCGTGTTCGGGTATTGCAAATTGGAAAGCCAGTACAGATGCTTCTGGTGGAACACCCGGCAGGAAAAATTCAAATGATGCCGTGAATGCCGACCCTGCTTCGCCATCCTTATTGCGGGCATACGCCACCGATAGTGAAACCCTTGTGCTGGTATTTAATGAACCGATGAATGCTATACAGGCAGCCGTTAATACAAATTATACGGTTAGTGATGGAATTGGTTCTCCCCTTACTGCAACTCCTGTTGCGCCATTGTATGATCATGTACAACTCGTGATCGCAACTCCTTTACTTCGAAATAAAATATATACCGTTACGGTTACAGGCAATGCAGATTGTGCCGGAAATGGAATAGGAAATAAAAACAATGCACGGGTTGGATTAACAGAACATACCGATAGCCTTGATATCGTGATCAATGAGATTCTTTTCAATCCTAAGCCAACGAGCAATGATTATGTGGAACTTTATAACCGCAGCAATAAGATACTGGACCTTAAGAACAGCAGCATTGCCAACAGAAATACGGCAGGGGCGATCAGTAGTATAAGCCAGCTTAGTACAGAGAGTTACCTGTTTTTCCCGGGAGATTTTATTGTGATCACCGAAAGCAAGGCCCTGGTACTGGTTGATTATGTGGCCAATAACCCGGATGCTTTCATGGAGTTGACTTCCATGCCTTCTTTCAGCGATGATAAAGGAAATGTTGTTCTGTTGAATGAGCAGGGAAATATTACAGATGAAGTATCATATGATGATAGCTGGCATTTCAAACTCATCAGCAATGAAGAAGGCGTTTCGTTGGAAAGGATTGATTACAATGAATCCTCTCAACGTGCCGAAAACTGGCATAGTGCAGCCACAAGTGTTGGATATGGAACGCCAACTTATAAAAACTCCCAGTATAGGATAGACGCAGGTGTTCAGGGCGAAGTAAAAACAGAGCCCGCGGTTTTCAGCCCGGATAATGACGGGTTTGATGATTTTGCCACGATTAATTATAATTTCCCGGAACCCGGTTATGTAACCAATATTACTATTTTTGATGCGGTTGGCCGCCCGGTGAAAAACCTGCAACGCAATGCGCTAAGCGGTTTGAAAGGATACTATCGTTGGGATGGCTTAGGAGATAAGAACCAAAAGCTACCAGTGGGGATATACATTGTTTACACTGAGATTTTTAATCTCCAGGGTAAAACGAAAAAGTTTAAAAATACCATTGTACTCGCAAAAAAACTTTAATCAAAACATACTAGTTTATGCGGATCAGATTCAGGATGGCAATCCCGGTCTTGCTGTTTACGGCATTATCCACCCATGCACAAAATAACCAGTCAGAAATGTCCGGAAATACGACCCTTACAAATGAAAGTATGCAACCACCTGTAGCAGAAAAAAAACCAAAAGAACTTATAGCACATGGCGACACCAGGATAGACCCCTATTACTGGATGAATGATTATTTTAAGAAAGGTGCCGACAGCGACAAAGTAGTTACTTACCTGAGGATGGAAAACCAGTATTATGAATCACAGACATCGGGCACGAAAGTATTGCAGGAAAAATTATATGATGAAATGAAAGCCCGCATCAAGGAAAAGGATGAGAGTGTACCGGTATTTAAGAACGGCTATTTTTATTACTCCCGGCAAGTAGAGGGAAAGGATTATTTTGTGTATTGCCGAAAGAAAGGAGATCTGAAGGCAGAAGAAGAAATCTTGCTGGATGTAAATGCGATGGCAGAAGGGCATAATTATTTTTCGGCCACCGGGTTTGATGTGAGCATGGATAATAAATTACTTGCGTATGGTGTGGATGTGCTCTCCAGGAGAATGTATAACATCTATATTAAAAACCTGGAAACCGGTGAAATCTATAAGGATGTAATTCCTGAAACAGAAGGTGGACCTGTTTGGGCCAACGACAATAAGACCATTTTTTATACGGCCAAAAATCCCGTAACACTGTTATCAGAAAAAATCAAAAAGCATGTACTCGGTACCGATGCCAAAAGGGATATAGTGGTATACGAGGAAAAAGATCCAACCAATTACATTGGCGTAGAAAAAACAAAATCGGATAAATATATACTCATCAGTTCACAGGCAACCCTGTCTTCTGAAGTAAGGTATATCAATGCCGACAAGCCCAATGATGTTTTTGTGCTGTTTCAACCAAGGATGAAAGAAGTATTGTATAGCGTAGATCATGCCAACAACCTGTTTTACATCCGTACAAACAGTGATGCAAAGAATTTCAGGATCATGACCAGCTCAGAAACAAATACAAAAAAAGAAGGCTGGAAAGAATTAATACCACACGACAAAAACATTCTCATCCAGGGTTTCGATCTGTTTAAAAATTACCTCGCCATTTCAGAAAGAAAAAATGGCCTTACCCAGGTTCACATCATCGATACCCGGAACAATGCTTCGCATTACCTTCCTTTCGACGAACCGGCCTATACTGCAAGCATTGGTTACAATCCTGATTATAATACAGAATACTTACGGTTCAATTACACTTCACTCACAACACCATCTTCAGTTTATGATTACCACATGGGTAAACAGCAGAAGATCCTGAAAAAGCAACAGGAAGTGGTGGGAGATTTTAATGCGTCTGACTATACAACAGAGCGTTTATTTGCAACAGCAGCAGATGGAACAAAAATTCCGATCTCAATTGTTTATAAAAACGGGTTTAATAAAGATGGTCAATCCCCCCTGTTATTATATGGCTATGGTTCTTATGGTGCCAGCATGGATGCTTCTTTCAGCAGTGTAAGGCTTAGCCTGTTGAATCGGGGTTTTGCATTTGCCATTGCGCATATCCGTGGTGGGCAGGAAATGGGACGCTACTGGTACGAAGATGGTAAAATGTTGAAGAAGAAAAATACGTTCACCGATTTCATTGATTGTGCCAAATACCTGATGCAGCAAAAATATACTTCCAAAGAACATTTGTATGCCAGTGGCGGAAGTGCCGGAGGTTTATTAATGGGCGCAGTGGTAAACATGCAACCCGATATCTGGAAAGGCATCATTGCCGGGGTTCCTTTTGTTGATGTAGTTACCACCATGAGTGATCCAACCATTCCCCTTACCACCAATGAGTACGACGAATGGGGTAACCCCGCTAACAAAGAAAGTTATTTCTACATGAAGTCTTATTCTCCGTATGATAATGTTGAGGCAAAAGCTTACCCGAATATGCTGATTACAACCGGGCTGCACGACAGCCAGGTGCAATACTTTGAACCGGCGAAATGGGTAGCAAAACTTCGCGATCTTAAAACCGACAATAATAAAATATTGTTGTATACGAATATGACAGCTGGCCATGGGGGCGCTTCAGGCAGGTTTAAAGCCCTGAAAGACAGGGCAAGGGAATATGCCTTTTTGTTCATGCTGGAAGGCATCAGCAATTAACCTGCTTTCAGCGTAATAATTTAAACATACGGCTGTTGATGAAACTTATTCATTGACCTTTCTTAATATTCAGCTATATGAATACCGTAACAGGATCGCCACGAAAAACCTTTACTAACCCTAAGCAATACCCGATCGCCGGGTCGGATGAGGAACGCAAAGCATTTTACGAACTGCAGGAGGGATTCAGCCGGCAGTATGAAGTGGTATTTCCCGATAAACTGGCTCCCCGTACAGTTGTGATCCTGCCATCGCTTACCCTCGACCAGGATATTCTTTCCAAGATAAAAGGCGCTGTACATTACGAAGAACGCATGCTTTGCCTGTTGATGCTGTTGCGCATGCCGCTGACAAAGATCATCTACATTACCAGTGTGCCCATTGAAGACAGTATCATTGATTACTACCTGCATTTATTGCCGGGCATTACCAGCCACCATGCAAGGAAACGACTTACCATGCTAAGCTGTTATGATTCTTCTACAAAACCACTTACCCAAAAGATACTGGAACGGCCAAGGCTTATAGAACGTATCAGGAAAATGATCAATGATCCTGCATCTTCCCACCTCACCTGTTACAACATCACCAACCTGGAAAAAACGCTGGCCGTTCGCGTTGGCATTCCGTTGTTTGGAACCGATCCGGATAAATTTTATGAAGGTTCTAAATCGGGAGGAAGGAAAACATTCCGGGCTGCTGGGGTATTGCTTCCCGACGGTTATGAAGATCTGCACAGCAAAGAAGACATTGTTGGTGCGCTGGTATTACTTAAAAGAAAATATCCGGCGATGCGGAAAGCAGTGGTGAAGATGAACGATGGATTCAGCGGCGATGGCAATGCCATGTATACCTACCCGTTAGTTCAGGAAGGAGAAAACCTGGAAACGACTATTGCGAATACTTTATCACAGCAACTAAAACCAGTAGCAAAGGATGTTAGCGAAGCGTTGTTCTTTCAAAAGTTTGAAGAAATGGGCGGTATTGTAGAAGAGTTCCTGGATGGTGACATTAAAATGTCGCCTTCGGTTCAATGTGTGATCACCCCATCGAAACAAGTAGAGATCGTAAGTACACACGATCAATTACTTGGCGGTGATGACGGACAGATCTTTATTGGTGCCATATTTCCGGCAGAAAATACATACAGTATTCCCCTGGCTGCAGAAGGAAAGAAGATCGCGGAAGAACTCGTGCGTAAAGGTGCTCTTGGCAGGTTTGCCATTGATTTTATTTCGGTAAAACAGGAAGATGGTTCCTGGAAACATTATGCCATCGAGATCAACCTGCGCAAAGGGGGAACAACACATCCCTTTCTCATGCTACAGTTTTTAACCGATGGAATCTATCATGCCGATACCGGCGACTACATTACCGCCAGTGGTAACAAGCGTTTTTATTTTGCATCTGATAATGTTAGCAATGACGCCTATAAAGGCCTTATCCCCGACGACCTGATCGAGATATGTATATACCATGGCCTCATTTATGACGGGGCTGCGCAGGAAGGAGTAATGTTTCACCTCGTAGGTGCTCTTTCAGAATTTGGTAAACTTGGTTTGGTTTGTGTTGGTAGTTCGCCCGAAAAGGCTAAAGAGTATTATGATAAAACGATTTCGATACTTGATCTCGAATGCATTTGACAAGAATAAGATCATTAAAAAGGCCAACACTTTAATGCGTTGGCCTTTTTAATTTTAATGATTATCGATTAGTTAGAACCGATATTGTTGATATCGTTCTCATCAAATTTATCGGGTTGTTTATCTAAAATCATTTTCACCAACAGGTACCCACCAAAAGCACATGCTACTGCAAACAACATCAGGCCAAACAGGTTGTTCCGGTCAAAACCAAATAGCATGATGCCAAGGACTACGCCAATGAATTCTGCCGCTATCCAGGCCAGCACAGTGAACAATTTCCATTGCCCGGGCTTCAGACCCTTTCTTTCGGCTGTGTTACCAATTTTCCTGCAAAGGAATATCAACGCAATGATCTCAAGCATGATGTTTATAAGTTAAACCAGGTCGATGTCAAAATTAACCAACTGAACAAACTCGCCCAGGCGTTCATCAATATCTACCTTGGTAATTTCTTTCAATCTTTCGGGTCCGAATTTTTCTACACAAAAACTTGCCATAGCACTTCCAACAATAATGGCAGTTTTCATGTTTTCAAAACTGATGTCCTTGGTCTTTGCCAGGTAACCGATGAATCCTCCTGCAAAAGTATCTCCTGCACCGGTTGGGTCAAATACTTCTTCTAACGGTAAGGCAGGAGCGAAGAAAACATGATTTTCGTGAAACAATAATGCACCGTGTTCACCTTTTTTAATGATCAGGAATCTGGGTCCCATTTCAATGATCTTGCGTGCTGCCTTTACCAGCGATACTTCACCGCTCAATTGCCTTGCTTCGCCATCGTTCACGAGCAATACATCAACTTTTTTCAGCACTTCTTTCAGGTCATCAAGGGCGATGTCCATCCAGAAATTCATGGTGTCCATAACGATCAGTTTCGGCCTTGTCTTCATCTGGTTGATTACACTCAGCTGCAGTTTAGGCATCAGGTTACCCAGCATCAGGAATTCTGCATCCTGGTAACTGTCGGGAACAACAGGATTAAAATCAGCCAGCACATTCAGGTCGGTCACCAGGGTATCCCTCGTGTTCATATCGATATGGTATTTGCCGCTCCAGAAAAATGATTTTTTATCAGGAACCACTTCCACACCTTCCACCTGTATGCCCCTGGAAGTAAGTTCATCCATTTCTTCTTTTGGGAAATCATATCCCACAATAGAAATCTGCTTTACGTCTTTGATGAAATTATTGGCAGCATAGGCTACATAGGTGGCCGAACCTCCAACGATCTTATCTACTTTTCCAAAAGGCGTTTCAATGGCATCGAACGCCATGGTACCAACGGTAATTAATGACATGTGCTTTTTTTGATTTAGTAAGTTGATGTAAAAAACGGAGCAAAAGTAGCGTAATAAATCCTGTTTTTACAGCTCGCGACGTATTTTGTATTAATTTGTACCCATGCTTGTTCAGATACATCCCGATAACCCTCAACCACGCCTTATTAAACAGATTGCTGAATGTCTTAAAGATGGCGGGGTGGTGGTATATCCTACCGATACTATATATGGATTGGGTTGTGATATTTTTCAACCAAAGGCCATTGAACGGATTTGCAGGATCAAGCAGATAGATCCGCACAAGGCCCAGCTGTCGTTTATTTGCCGCGATCTGAGCCATCTTAGCGACTTCACCAAAAGCATTGACACTCCCTTATACCGCCTGTTGAAGAGTTACCTGCCTGGTCCATTTACCTTCATTCTGCCGGCCAGTAAACAGGTACCTAAAATATTGCAGAGTAAAAAATCTACCATCGGGCTTCGGATACCCGACAATGAAATTTGCCGCCATATTCTTGATGCGGTAGGCAACCCGCTTTTGAGCGCTTCTCTTCCCGGCGAAATGGTAGAGGAATACACCGACCCTGAAGTGATCTATGAAAACTTTGAAAGCCAGGTAGATTTTGTGATCGATGGGGGCATTGGTGGAATGACCCCTTCAACCGTAGTAGATTGTACAACCGACGACTGGCATATTTTGCGCCAGGGCCTTGGCGTGTTTGAAGGATAAAATACCCGGAACTGGGTATTTCAATGCAATCGGAAGCTTTTTATTTTACAATAAAAATTTAATTATGAAACGCCTCCTTCTCCCAATAATATTATTGTTTACCGTAAATACGTTAATTGCACAGGTTAAACAACTTAAAAAAGTCAGCAGTTTACAAATGGCCCGAACCGTTGATGACGACATGCCGGGAACCCGCGGAGCTGCTGTTGCCTGGCACCCGATTCAAAAAAAGTATTTTGCTTCCATGGCGGGAAACCAGCAATATCCATTGGGTATTTTTGACGAAACTGGAAAAAGAATTTCTAAAGATGATCAGAACTGCCTTCAGGATGTTCGTGGGCTGTGGTTTAATCCTTCCAAAAAAGCCATCATGGGAAATAGTTTCGGTGAAGGCGGATGGTTCATCTATAAACTGGATGAGGAGGGTATTGTATACAAAGCAGAAACGGTTTTTGAAGGAATGAACCAACCCACCGGACAAAGCGTGGGAACCTATCATAGCGGTCTCAACCAGGTGATCTTCCTCGACATCGATTCGGTATACTTTTATAATAGTACTACTGCTGTTAAAGAGAAAAGTATATTCATTCACCTCGGCCAGAAGAAAAAAACAACAACAGCTCAAAGTGACGCTGCTCCGGAAGAGGTCATGCCCGACTACTATAATAATTCAACTGTTGTTTATACAGGAGTTAAAGGTTCAGAGCTGGGGCTGTTGAACATAGACAAGAAGCAGATCGAGTTATATAATATCGCCAACGGGTACATGACAACGATCCTTGGGTTGCCTGAAGAAAGTACAGTAGAGTCGAGTTTTAATTTTGCTTATTGCAATAATATCTACTGGTTATTTAATATCGAAAAAAGAACCTGGATGGGATATAAATAACCTTCCAGGTTCCTTTTGTTTTTTCATATTTGCTTAAATGCTTTTGAGACCGGGCTGTTCATATAATTAGTTCCGATCCCTGCCATTGTGTTTTTTGCGATATATCTTACGGCTTGCCTGTCTTTTTTCCTGCTTGATATTGGCTTTTTCAGCTGCCGTTACTACACCATCAGCCTTAGCTTCTTTTACATCCTGGTGAATATCTTTTTGATCTTTTACCAGGGTTTTGGTTTCGCGTCGGGTAAGTTCGCCGCTTTTTACACCTTGCTTAATGCGGGCTGGTTGCGCTTTACGAGCCGTCTGTGCCTGGGTTGCAGTTGTTGCAAACAATAGGAAGGCCATTGCTGCAAGCGTTTTAATGTGTTTCATATGTCTTTTTTATTTATTACAAGGGCAGGAATATCCTGTTAAAGTATCAGACCGGTAAAAGAGAAAATGGTTTAAGCGGTCATAAAATTTCCGGAGATGCAAAAAGAGGGACTTGTGCCGGCTGTATGTTGAAACTTTTACGATGATATTTACAAAGGCCTTCGTTGCTGATCGCGAGCCTGTGCCGGGCAGTGCCATATCCTTTGTTCTCATTCCATCCATATGATGGAAATTCATCATGAATTTTGAGCATGTATTCATCACGGTGAGTTTTTGCCAGGATACTGGCCGCTGCAATAGACGCATACAATCCATCTCCTTTAATGATACACGTGTGAGGAATATTGTTGTATGCCCTGAACCGGTTTCCGTCTATTAACAAAGATTGTGGGATCTTTTCCAATTGGTCGATGGCCAAATGCATGGCTTTGAATGAAGCCTGGAGAATATTAACCTGGTCTATTTCTTCATTGCACACCATTGCCACGGCCCATGCGATGCTTTCTTTTTCAATGATGGGCCTGAGCAGTTCCCGGTGTTTTTCGGTAACCTGTTTGCTATCATTTAGCATGGGATGAAAAAAATCGCCCGGTAAAATGACCGCAGCCGCAAATACAGGGCCTGCATAGCAACCTCGTCCCGCTTCATCAACACCGGCTTCCTGTTTATTTTTATGTAGGTAAGGCTGTAACATTCGGAAAGACAAATATCCGGAAAAGTTGCCGAAACCCCTGTTCCGTGAGCATAAGAATCTGCGCTGCCCTACCTTTGCAACGTATGGATAATTTAACTATCGAAAAAAATAATCGGCAGGTTGCCAATTGGCTCATTGCAGGTGTGATCATGATCATGATACAGGTACTTCTCGGAGGCATTACCAGGCTTACCGAATCAGGGCTTTCCATTACCGAATGGAAACCAATTACCGGTGCGCTTCCTCCATTGAATGACGCCGCCTGGCAGGTAGAATTTGACAAATACCGTACTACAGATCAATTTAAATATGTGCACCAGGATTTTTCGATCAGCGATTTTAAATTTATTTTTTTCTGGGAATGGGCACATCGTCAATGGGCCAGGATCATGGGCCTAGTATTTATAACCGGCTTTGTATATTTTTTGGCAAGGAAAAAATTTAACCGGTCGATGATCATGCCGATGGCTATCCTTTTTGTACTGGGGGCATTGCAGGGAGCCATTGGGTGGATCATGGTAAAAAGCGGGCTTGTGCCCGAAAAGTATTTTGTTGGACATGTGGAACTTACCACACATTTTATTGCTGCACTTATCCTGTTGGGTTATACGCTTTGGTTTGCCTGCAGCCTGTTACCATCCATGCAACAGAAACTGATCAACCCCAGGTTGAAAAATATTCTTTCCTTGCTGATGGTACTGTTCTTTTTTCAATTGATTTACGGCGGTTTCATGGCCGGGTTGAGGGCTGCAGAAACGGCACCTACCTGGCCCGATATCAATGGTAATATGGTACCAAATGGAATGAATGAAATGTCACCCTGGATCAACAATCTTGTAAACAACAACATAGCTATTCATTTTATTCACCGGGGCCTGGCTTACCTGTTGTTGGTGATCGTTGTTGTTTTTTATTTTCGGTCGGGAAATATTCCCGGAAATCAAACGTTTAAAAGATATAGAACGGCATTGCTTTTACTCATCCTGTTGCAGGTAATGCTTGGAATTTTTACCGTGCTGAATGCTACCAACAACAATGCTTTCATCTGGTTGGGGGTATCGCACCAGTTCACTGCCATGCTGCTGGTGATTTGTATGGTATGTTTATGGTATATTGTAAAAAGAAAAGTGGCCGATGCCGGTAATTAATCAACGGGCTTATTCAACCATGTATGACGAAGCAATTGATCAACGACATATATTATTCCTTCCCGGTGCAGCTTTTTATTCTTCATTTCCGGAAGTTCCAGGTGTTGTTGTTGTTTTGGTTCATCCTCGCAAGTACTGTTAATAGCGGCTTCCTGAAAACCTTTGGCGCAGATGCACTTTTTTTTGCTCCCGAATACCTGGGTACGGTGAATGTATTGGGCGCCACCTTTACGGGAATTGCACTGGGAGTTTTTATCATGAGTTGGAATGTTACCACATTCATTCTCCATACAAAGCGATTTAAATTTCTGGCCACTACCACAAAACCTTTTTTAAAATACTGTATCAATAATGCGGTGATGCCGCTTTTGTTCATCCTGTTTTATTTTATTAAACTTTACCGGTTCGATGAATACCGTGAACTGATGAGTGTTCAGGAGATCATCACCGAAATCGCCGGAATATTATGTGGCCTGGTTTTGTTGCTGGCCGTTTCGTTGGTTTATTTTTTTGGAGCGGAAAAAACAATCATCAAAGCAATTGCACCAATTGTAGGAAACCCTGAGTTATTTAAAAAAACATTTACAGATAAACATCATCCGCACGATGAATTTGGGATGAAAGTAAGTTATTACCTGAGTGGCCGATTCAGGATTCGAAAAGTAAGAAGTGTAACACATTACCGCCAGGATTTCATCGACCTGGTTTTCAAACGACATCATATTGCTGCCATTGCCAGTATATTGCTGGCATTCTTATTCCTGGTACTGGTGGGTTTTCTTTCAGAGAACCGGTATTTTGAAATGCCCGCTGCTGCCAGTATACTCGTTTTCTTTGCCATCATGACGGCCGTGATCGGGGCACTCACCTATTTCCTGCAAAGCTGGAGCCTGCCTGCTACTTTTGTACTGATCTTTTTCCTCAATTTCCTTTACCAGAAAGAAATCATTGATCCCCGAAACAAAGCTTACGGCATCAACTACCTTAATAAAGAGCAACGACCTGAATATAATAAGGCATCCCTGCAATCACTATGCAGTGTAGAAAAGATAGAGGCCGACAAAGCCAATATGATTGGTATACTCAACAAATGGAAAGCAAAACAAAAGGAAGAAAAGCCATTGATGTTTTTCATCAATGTAAGCGGAGGTGGTTTACGCAGTGCTGCATTTGTGATGAATGCATTGCAGAAAATCGACAGCATGACCAATGGTGCTGTGATGAACCACACATTCCTGATCAGTGGTGCCAGTGGAGGCATGTTGGCGGCTACATATTACCGTGAGTTGTACAGGTATAAACGAATAAATCCGTCGATCAACATCAACCAACCTAGATTTACCGACAATATAGCCCGTGACCTCCTGAATCCTGTATTTACTTCCATGATCGCCAGGGACATTTTTGCCCCCGCCCAGAAATTCAGGGTGGGTGAATTTCAGTACGTAAAAGATCGTGGATATGCATTTGAAAAGAAATTGTCCGACAATACGAACAGCCTGCTGAATATACAATTGAAAGATATACGGGCCGATGAAAGTGAAGCACATGTTCCCCTGATCATTTTCAATTCGGTCATCAAAAGTGATGGACGAAAAATGGTGATCGGCTCACAGCCATTGTCGTTCATGATGAAACCTTCCTCCCTGCTGGCAGATAGCACGGCAAGCCCCGATGCGGTAGATTTCTGCAGCCTCTTTAAAAAACAGCAACCAGAAAACCTGCGGGTACTAACTGCCCTGCGCATGAATGCTACCTTCCCTTATGTGCTGCCAAATGTGTGGCTTCCCAGTAAACCGGTCATAGATGTAATGGATGCAGGCCTGCGGGATAATTTCGGGATGGAAACAACGCTGCGCTTCATCGATCATTTCCAGGAATGGATACGCGATAATACCAGTGGAGTTGTGATATTGCAGTTACGCGACAGGCTGAATGATAACTGGCAACAACCCTTTGAAACTAATTCCATTGCCGACATGATCGTAACACCTGCCACCATGTTGCAGCATAACTGGTTTAAACTGCAGGATTATTTTCAAACAGATCAGTTCAATTATTATCGCCAACACAACGATAGCCTTATCAGGCGCATAACGGTTATGTATATGCCCGAAAAAATTGAAAAGGGCGCTGCGTTGAATTTTCATTTATCGGCCCGGGAGAAAAGAGATGTGATGCAATCGCTGCAAACCCCGGGTAACCAGGCTGCATTGAAGAAAGTTGCCGGCCTGGTTAAACCTTAAGCCTGTATAAGACGAAATGCTTTTTCTATGATATCTACCTGGAATTTTTTATGAGTAGCCACCGGTTCGCCGTCAATATGCAAAGGTGCCATGGATGGATTGTGTATGGCCAGGCTTGAAGTTTGAAGGTATTGTATGTTTTTTGAATGAAATCCTTTCTGCGAAACCTCCTGCACCTTTCCCAACCTTACCTGTTTCAACAAAGCATATACCATATTCAGTTTATTCATTTTATTTACGATCACAATATCCAGCAATCCATCTGACAGGCTTGCCCTCGGAGCAATGGTTACATGATTACCGAACTGGTTACTGTTTGCAATGCTGATAAAATATGCTTGTGTTTTTATTTCAATACCATGTATCATGATACTGAACGGGTACGGCCTGGCAATAAAAAAATTGCGGATGCCTTGTTTAATATAAGAGGAGAGGCCGCGTGATGATTGCTTTGCAAAATCATGCGCAACCTGTGCATCAAAGCCAAGTCCGCACAACATGCAACTGAAAATATTATTTATATAAAAGGCATCAATATAGGCTGCTTTTCCCTGAATGATCACATCAAGAGCCTTTCCTGGATTCTTTGGAATGCCTGCTGCAAAAGCCAGCCCGTTTCCCGATCCCATGGGAATGATGCCCACGTTCACATCAACATTTAATAAAGAGGCACCCACCTGGTTAACGGTACCGTCACCTCCACAAATGATGACATCGGTAATGTTTTCGGTTTCTATTTTAGTGGGAAGGAAAGCATAATCTGCTTCTGCATTTGTTTCCAGGAATTGATGCATAAAGCCTTGTTCATCTAACCTTCGTTGAATGAGTTGTTTTAACCCGGCTTTATTTTGTGTTCCGGAAATGGGATTAATGAAAATGACAAATCGGCGTTGCATATATTATGCAAATATAGTTCGGTTACCCTGATAGCTTTTTTAAAATTACCACCTGATGAGAGCACTCCCCCAGGTA
This sequence comes from Bacteroidota bacterium, assembly GCA_029560415.1. Lineage (GTDB taxonomy): Bacteria > Bacteroidota > Bacteroidia > Chitinophagales > Chitinophagaceae > Ferruginibacter. The sequence goes on from JAKQKY010000018.1 coordinate 27,960, forward strand.
AAACCACTGCCAAAAGCTGCAAGGCATACCAGGTCACCTTTTTTGATCTTTCCCTGCTCCCAGGCTTCACACAATGCAATGGGGATGGAAGCAGCCGTGGTGTTCCCGTATTTTTCAATATTATTAAAAACCTGTTCGTCGCTGAGTTTTAACTGATGTTGTACAAATTGGGCAATGCGTAAATTGGCCTGGTGAGGAATTAGTAAATTGATATCAGTTGATTGCAGTCCATTGGCAGATAAAGCTTCTTTAATCACTTCAGGAAATTTGACAACCGCTTTTTTGAAAACTGATGGGCCATCCATGGTTGGAAAATTCTGCGCATTATCGATCATGTTATGACTCATGAACATCTGGCCGATCTCAGCTTCATCAAAATCTGCTACGGCCTCTTCATGCCAGTGATTCCCATGCGTGCCCGGGTTAAACATGGCGAGCAATTCTGCACTTTGTCCATCGCTGTGCAAATGCGTGCTTAAAATGCCCTGTCCTGCTTCCGATGTTGGTTGTAAAACCACTGCTCCTGCTCCATCACCAAATATCACGGATATGTTGCGTCCGCGGGTACTGAAATCTAACCCGAAGGAATGCTTTTCACTCCCCACTACAAGAATATTCTTGTACATGCCGGTTTTAATAAACTGATCGGCTATCGATAGCGCATATACGAAGCCGCTGCATTGGTTCCGTACATCGAGTGCTCCGATCTCTTTCATGTGCATTGCTCTTTGCAGCAATACACCGCAACCCGGAAAATAATAATCAGGACTCAACGTGGCAAATATGATAAAGTCTACATCCTGTGCTGTGATTCCGGCACGTTCAATAGCGATGGTAGCTGCTTTAACCCCCATGGTAGTTGTGGTTTCCCCGGTACGGTTTGCATATCGCCTTTCTTTGATACCGGTTCTTTCAATGATCCATTCATCTGATGTATCCATGTACTTCAGCAGGTCGTTATTGGTTATAACGTTATCGGGCACATAATATCCCAGGCCCGCAATCTTGGTTTGTGGCATTGCAATCGTTTTAAATACAGCACTAATGTACAGATTTTGCAGGTAAGGAGGCGTTCGCAAAAACAGGTGGCAATAATGGCATTTACCTGTTCAATAAAATCAAGGAGGCAGGAGATGGCATCTTAATTCACCCTTACCATTTCCTTCAGGCTGAAAGATTCATCATACAGGGGATGGAGCCTCATTGCATAATGCAGTTCTATTGCCTTATGTATTTCTGCATTTGATTTGATGAGTTTATTGGTGAAGTGATCACAAAGCGTCAGTAAATTTAATTTCCCATCTTTTATTTTTACTTCGGCAAGGTATTTTAGTCCCTTCACCTGAACACTCATGAACTGCCTGTCGGAAATGTTGTTGATGAAAGCCGTGCCGGATAAACTATCACCCGATACTTTTATATATGGATTCAGTTCAGATAAATCGCTGATGAAATGAATGCCATAAAGATTTTCTGTTTTTTTCTCGAGTATCACTTTTACAGGTTGATCTTTACCGTTGCTGCTGCTGATCATGGTGGCCCATTTTCCTACAAGGAATTCATCTACCATATTAGCAGATCCTTCATCCGGCGAATAAGGCGAACTATATGGACATGCAAAAAGCAAGCAGGTAGCCAGGCATAGAAAGGGATAAACCAATAGCTTTTTTACAGGGTGCATGATGTTGCCATTATTAATAATATAAAAATAACGGTTCAGCATAATAGAATGTATGGGGTTAGATACATACTAACAGTTTAAGGCTTCCTGTTGATAAGTATTTACATAGCCTGCAATGCCTGGTTATGAAATAAGTGATCTTATTGTGCAGATTTATTCAGGGTATTCCAAAGCAGATCTTTAAGCTGGGGCAGGTTATACCCTGTTACAGATGAAATGAAAATATGCGGAATTTTCTTTGGCAATTCTTTTTCGATTGCTTCTTTTAATTCATCATCGAGCATATCTGACTTACTGATGGCGATCACAAAATCTTTTTGAAGCATTTCGGGATTGTACTTTTCGAGTTCCGATTTCAGGATCTCGTATTCAGCTTTGTGATCTTTGCTATCGGCGGGAATCAAAAATAATAAGATCGAGTTTCTTTCGATATGGCGTAGAAACCTGTGTCCAAGGCCTTTTCCTTCTGCGGCGCCTTCAATGATGCCAGGAAGATCGGCAATACAGAAACTTCGTACGTCGCGGTATTCTACCATGCCCAATTGAGGAACCAGGGTTGTAAAAGCGTAATCGGCAATCTTTGGTTTAGCTGCGGTTATGCTCGACAGTAAGGTTGACTTTCCGGCATTTGGAAAACCTACCAAACCAACATCGGCAAGTACCTTTAATTCAAGTACCTTGATTCCTTCTACACCTTCTTCTCCGGGTTGTGCATATTCCGGGGCCTGGTTAGTGGAAGTTTTGAAATTAGAATTTCCCAAACCTCCCCGGCCACCCTTCATTAGTATGATTTCCTGTCCGTCTTCTAATATCTCTGCTTCTTTTTCTCCAGTCTCCTCATTTTTAGCAATCGTTCCAAGCGGTACTTCTATGATGATGTCTTTTCCGTTCTTACCGGTAGAATTGTTTCCACTTCCATTTTCACCATCTTCTGCTAAAACGTTTTTATAGTAACGTAAATGTAATAAGGTCCATAATTGAGCATTTCCCTTTAATATGATATGCGCACCTCTGCCACCATCGCCTCCATCGGGCCCACCTTTTGCAGTAAGTTTATTGCGCATAAAGTGCTTACTACCGGCGCCACCATGCCCGCTCCGGGCAAAGATCTTGATCTGGTCTACAAAATTTGACTTTTCCATTTGCGCAAAGGTCAGAAAAATTTGACCATTCTAAGAGTAAAGATTAAATTATGGAATGAAACAAATGATATTTCTCCTGTTTATTTTGGCTGTCGGCTGCAGTTCTACCCGTAACAAGGCCAATGACGATACAGTAGTAACCAGTTCAGAAAAAACAGACTCGATACCGGCTTGCATTCTGGAAAAGATTGAGATGTTTAAATCAGAAGCCAGGCAAAATCCTCCCCGAAAAGTGTATAGTTATGTTTACAAGGGACAAAAAGTATATTATGTTACCCCTCCCTGTTGCGATTTTTTTTCCGAATTATTTGATAGTAATTGCGTGTTGATTGCAAATCCCGATGGAGGATTTACCGGGCGTGGAGATGGTAAACTACCTGATTTTCTTTCTGCCAGAACGGAAGAGAAACTGGTCTGGGAAGATACCCGTAAGCAATAAAATTACTTCGTTTGATTCCAGGTTTTAAAGTTTGATTCCTGGCCAGGTTGTGTTGCAGGCTTTTCCCGAAGTGGCTCACAGGGTTGCCAGGATGCCCGCATGTCGGATGGTAATTGTTGGTAAAGTGCTGTACCTGCCGTTTTCCATTTGATCATATCGTCACTAACTTCTTTAATGATCTTTGCCGGATTGCCAACAACCATGCTCCTTGGAGGAATGATTTCATCGGCCTTGATAAAACATAACGCCCCTACAATACACTCATTACCCAATACCACATTATCCATAATAACTGCGTTCATGCCTACCAGGCAGTTCTTCCCGATAGTAGCTCCATGAATGATGGCACCATGACCAATATGGGCAGATTCTTTCAGGGTAACGGTAACGCCGGGGAACATGTGTATGGTACAATTTTCCTGCACATTGCATCCATCTTCAATAATGATCTGTCCCCAATCGCCACGGATAGCTGCCCCAGGGCCAATGTAAACATCCTTCCCGATCACAACATTACCTGTTACACTAGCTTGCGGGTGAATGAATGCAGATTCGTGTACAACCGGTATATGGCCATTAAATTGATAGATCATGTTTCGGGTATTGTTAAACGTTATTTATCAACCAGTTTTTTATTTGTGCGGAAACAGGTTCCTTTGAACAGGGCAACGATGTGATCGTGTTGGTTCAACACGGTAATGTGATACAACCCGGTAGATTTTCCATTGTGTAACTCTTTTGCTTCAGCCGTAAGGATGTCGCCCACGTGCACCGGTTTGGTGAAGTTGATGGAAGTATCAAGCGCTACCGACAAAACATTCCTGTTGTTACAGGCAAAAGCAAAAGCACTATCTGATAAAGAGAAAGCAATGCCGCCATGCACAATGCCAAAGCCATTGATCATCTCTTCACGGATGGTCATCCTGATCTTGCTGTATCCTTCTTTTACATCCAGCACTTCAATGCCCAGCCATTGGCTGAAAAGATCGTGTTGCATCATATGGCTAACTACAGCCTGGGGAGTATGGGACATGGGTTAAAATTAATATTGATTATTCTCCTTTAAATACCGGTTTTCTTTTTTCCAGGAAAGCGGCTACCCCTTCCTGGTAGTCGTAGGTAGCGGCGGCTTTCTGTTGCAGGCTGTCTTCCATGAGCAGCTGTGTTTCCAGCAAGCCGTTCAGGGAATAATTCAATGCATGTTTGGTATATGCGAGCCCTTTGGTTGGCATCGAAGCCAATGTTTCTGCGGTCTGCAGGCTTTCGCTGGCGAAGAATTCATCAGCGATCACTTTGTATACCATGCCCATTCTTTCTGCCTCAGTTGCAGAAACTTTATCACCCAGCATCATCAATGCACTCGCCTTTTGCCAGCCGATGAGCCGGGGCAGGTAAAAAGTGCCGCCACTGTCGGGGATCAATCCAATCTTACTAAAAGCCTGGATGAAAGAAGCTGAATGAGTTGCCAGTACGACATCGCAGCAAAGCGCAATGTTGGCGCCAGCTCCAGCAGCCACGCCATTTACGGCGGCCACAACAGGTTTTGGCAGATTACGAATCCGGGTGATGATGGGGTTGTAGTGTTCAGAGAGTATCTGTGCGATGCCAACCGGGTTATCGCCCACAAGCTCACCAAGATCCTGCCCAGCCGAAAAAGCTTTGCCGGCCCCGGTGATATATACGCAGCGTATATCGGGTACCGTTGCACACTCATCTAAATGGGCCTGTAGCCTGAACGCCATTTCCCTGTTGAAAGAATTGAATTTTTCAGGCCTGTTGAGGGTGATGATGGCGACCTGGTTTTTTACTTCAAATAATATGGATGACATGAGGTGGCTTATTTATAAAAAAAGAGATTCAGTTAAATTATTTATACATCAAAACTTTTCACATCCGGGCTCGATAATAAGAATTGGTTTACGAGGTCGTAATTTCTGTCTGGCGAACTGATGCGATACAGGTACACGGCATCGTTATTATCTTTTATAAATTTCATACAACGGAACGATAGTTTATGCGACCGGAAGAATTCTTCGAGATCGCTTTTGAAATTATTTCCCAGCCCCACCGTCCTGATCTTATAATCTTTCACTTTATGAAACCGGTTGATAAAACGCTGTACCGGCTCTAGTACAAACAATGCGATCACAACGATCGCCGATACAACAATCGCCAACGGGTAATTGTGATAGCCAATGGCCATGCCCAAAGCTGCGGTGATCCAGATGAGTGCTGCAGTTGTAAGACCGTTTACTGAAATGCCCTCTTTAAAAATAACACCGGCACCAATGAAACCAATACCGGTTACAATATTACTGGCGATCCTGTCGGAGCTTCCCGATGAACCCATTTCTTTTGAAAGGATCGTATAAAGGCAAGCGCCTACCGAAATGAGGATCATGGTTCTGAAACCTGCCGGCTTACTCCTGAATTCCCGTTCAAGGCCAATTACAGCGCCAATGACGAAGGCAACAGAAACCTGTGCGGCTTCCTCGAAATAGATCGAAATATCCATAAGCAAATGGGATTGAGAACAATAAAGTTAAGGATATTAATGGCACTTAAAATAGTCGAAAGGCTCTTTGCAATCTTCGCACTGGTAAAGGGCCTTACAGGCGGTAGAACCAAATTGGCTGAGTATTTTTGTATGTGTGGAATGACATTGCGGACATTCAACCTCCGGGTCGGAATCATCGCCGGTGCGCACCATAGGTGGGGCAATGCCATATTCTTTTAATTTTCTTTTTCCTTCATCGGTCATCCAGTCGGTAGTCCACGCGGGTGACAAAACAGATGTGATCTTCACATTTTTAAAACCATGTTCGACCAGTTTTAGCCGGATGTCCATACTAATGGCATCCATGGCCGGGCAACCAGAGTATGTTGGCGTAATGATAACTTCAATCTGATCGCCTGTAACATTGATGTCGCGAATAATGCCCATATCCCCGATCGTTAGTACCGGAATTTCCGGATCGCATACTTCCTGTAAAATCGATAATATATTTTCTTTGGTTGTTTCGGGCATATGATGAGGTTTAAGCAATGCCATCATCAAAGTTTACCAGGTTGCACCCGGGTAAGTTCTTTGCAGTGATTGCATTTCGGCCAAAATGAAACCGGCATGTTCGGTATGTATGCCCTGTTTGCCGCCAGATTGCATGTATATATTTTTATCGGGCATGGGTATGGTTGCTTCGGCTAATATTTCTCCAACCTGTTCAAACCATTTATCTTTTAATTGACTCACATCAACACCCAATCCCTGTTTGGTCAATTCCTTTTCATAATCAGCGGGCATAAATAATTCTCCGGTATACATCCATAAAAAATCAATGGCCTTCAGCATCCTTTTATGGCTTTCTTCTGTTCCATCGCCAAGGCGGATAACCCATTCGCGGCTCCACCTGATATGGTAAATTGTTTCTTTGATCGATTTGGCGGCAATGGCAGATAACTGTGCATCCTTACTGCTTTTCATTTCTTCGAATAACAGGTACTGGTAAACGCTGTAAAAATACTGACGCAATACGGTTTGTCCCCAATCACCTGTTGGTAATTCTGTAATCAACGGGTTTTTAAATTCGCGTTCACCCCTCATATATGCCAGGCTGTCTTCCGTGGCCGGGAACAAAGGATGTTCGGGCGATTGGTTGATGAGCTCTGCCGCATACTGGTAAAAATTCCTTGCCTGTCCGAGTAAGTCGAGAGAAATATTGGTAATGGCAATATCCTGTTCAAGAATGGGACCATGTGCGCACCACTCGCCATTGCGTTGTGCCAATACAAGGTTGGCATCGGCGAGGTGAAGGGTATAATCTAACAGCGACTGATTGTTCATTTGATTTCAATTAAAGGTCAATAATTATCCACGGCAATTTATCATGCTACACCGGTTTACATATGCTTTACTTCATCAGGAAGATCGTAAAATGTCGGGTGACGATAGATCTTATCTGCTGCGGGTTCAAAAAAGCTTTCGGCTTCATCGGGGTTAGAAGCGTGGATATATTTACTCTCCACTACCCAAAGGCTGATGCCTTCCTGGCGACGGGTATATACGTCGCGGGCATTTTCCATGGCCATGGCAGCATCTGCAGCATGCAGGCTTCCGGCATGTTTATGATCAAGGCCCTGTTTGCTGCGGATGAATACTTCCCAAAGCGGCCATGCCTGCTCGTTAGTTTGTTGTGACTGTGTTGCAGCACCTCCTCCTGTTTCTTCAGGAATATCGCCGTACAAAAATTTTCTGATCTGAATATTCATGGTATTAAATTGAAATGCAGAAAAACAGTTGATCAATTTCTGCGGTGATTAAATTAAAATGATCAGGCTGCTACATGTTTTTGAACAACAGCTTTTTTATTGGCATAAGCCAGCGCAGCCTCACGAACCCATTCACCTTCCTTTTGCGCTTTACGCCTGGCTTCAAGCCTTTGACGATTGCAGGGTCCATTTCCTTTTACCACCTGCCAGAATTCATCCCAGTTGATTTCTCCGAAATCATAATGTTTGCGGGCATCATTCCATTTCAAGGCAGGGTCGGGAAGCGTCATGCCCAATAACTTTATCTGTTCTGCAATCATGTCTACAAAACTCTGGCGCAATTCGTCATTCGTTTTTCTTTTGATCTTCCATTTCATGCTCTGATCGCTGTTTGTGCTTTCACTGTCTTTCGGACCAAACATCATCAAACTTGGCCACCACCAACGGTTGATGGCATCCTGGCACATGGCCTTTTGTTCAGCAGTACCCTTGCTCAACACCAATAATGCATCAAAGCCCTGGCGTTGATGAAAACTTTCTTCTTTGCAAATGCGTACCATGGCCCTGGCATAAGGCCCATACGATGTACGGCATAACATGACCTGGTTTAAAATGGCGGCGCCATCAACCAGCCATCCAACAGCGCCCATATCGGCCCAGGTTAATGTGGGGTAATTAAAAATGGATGAATATTTTGCTTTCCCGCTGTGCAGGTCATCTATCATTTGTTCGCGGCTGCTACCCAGGGTTTCGGCGGCAGCATATAAATACAGGCCATGTCCTCCTTCATCCTGCACTTTTGCAATCAGGATGGCTTTTCTCTTTAATGAAGGCGCCCGGCTGATCCAGTTTCCTTCGGGCAACATGCCTACTATTTCACTGTGTGCATGTTGGCTGATCTGGCGGATGTTTGTTTTTCGGTATGCTTCCGGCATCCAGTCTTTGGGTTCGATCTTTATTTCCCGATCAATTTTATCCTGGAATATTTTTTCCAAATCCTGTACTTGCATGGAGATGAGTTTAAGACGTAAAAATAATAAAAAAACTAACAACTGTTAGTTTTCGAGGAAATTTATTGGAAAACAGGGAAAGATCAGATCCACTTGTTTTTATGAGCCAGCGAAATGACCTGGGCCTTAGAAGTTACGTGCAGTTTAGTGTAAATATTGGCAATGTGTTTTCGAACGGTTAACACGCTAAGAGATAATTCACTGGCAATGCGTTTGGCATCCCAGCCATTAACCATCAGTTGAAGGATTTCCTTTTCCCGCTCGGTGATCACATTGGGCAAAGTTGAAACCGGGCTGTTATCAATAGCCGATGATTGTGAACTGCTTAACAATTGCAGTGCTTTTCTTGCAATGGCCGGACTCATGGGCGCCCCGCCAAATTCGAGAATGGTGATGATGGCATCCTGCAGAACAGATGCCGGTTCGTGTTTCAATAGGTAACCCGAAGCACCGGCCTTGATGGCTTCAAATATTTTTTCATCATCGTCAAAAACGGTGAGAACAATAAAATGTATATGCGGGTAAAGTGATTTGGCCAGCCTGATGGTTTCGATGCCATCCATTTCAGGCATTTCAAGATCCATGAAAATGACCTGTGGTAACATTGAATGTGGCAGTCCTTTTAATTCTTCCAGGCATGCATGACCGTTATCTGCCAGAAAGACCAGATCAAGATTGGGAAACATTTTTATCTTTTGAATAAAAGTGTTCCTGTTTATTTTATTGTCTTCTGCAAGTGCTACTGAAAATTTCATAACGGAACATTAAAGTTGATATAAAGATGTTGGATTAAGGATAATCAATTTGTAGTAGGTTGGATGATCACATTTGTTCCGTGTGGATCGTTTTTCTGCCAGGCGATCATCCAGCCTGCTTCTTTTGCCCTGCTTTTCATATTGCTGATCCCATTGCCAGATGCCATGTGTGTATCATGGGAGGCGATTCCGGTTCCATCATCGGATATAGTAACACGCCAGCTGTGATTGCTTTCAATATAGATCCGGATATTGGATGCCTGGCTATGTTTTAATGAATTGATAACCCCTTCACGGGCAATCTGGAACAGATGAAAAGCCTGTGAAGGCGCCATGAGCAGATCGCTGTTGATCTGTTCCAATACCTCAATGCTTAGTTTTGGATAGCTGGGCCTGATGCGCTGTATGAAAACTTTTAACCGGTCGCTGATGGCCGTTAATGAGAGGTTGTCTTTTTTCAATACCCAGATCGTATCATTTAGCTGCGAAACAATGGCTTGAGAATTATTCCGTAATTCCTGTAATGCATCCAGGTCTTCATCATTTTTAAGATGCAGGGTAATCTGGTCGAGGTTTGATGCGATGGAAGCGGCATAAGCTCCAAGACTATCATGTAGGTCTGCGGCTATCCGTTTCCGTTCGTTCTCTTCTGCCTTGCTCACCGCCAGTAACGACAATTGTTTTTCTTCTTCCTGCATTTTTTCCAGTTTCAATTGTTGTCTTTTTTTATAAAGCCTGAATAGCAGCCAGGCAACTATAGAACTGAAGATGATCAACAATAGAAGCCCCACGAAAAGATAACGTTGCCTGTTGATGTCGAGGTTCTGACGGATGATCAGGTTCTCTTTTTTCTGCAATTCAAATTTTGCCTGGATCTGTGCCAGGGCATCGGCAGAATTTTTTTCGTAGATGGTATCTTTCAGTGCGATAATATTTTCCAGTACACCGGCATAACCAGCCTGGTTTCCCATCACTTTATAACATTCACCAAGAGAACTGTAGAGGAAAAGCAGCTTGGTAACGATTCCATATTGCCTGGCCATATCGATTCCTTCAAGGCATATGGCAATACCTTTTTCTGGTTGGCTGTTATGGGCATAATAGAGCCCGAGTTGCGACATGTCGGAAACAATGTAAAACGGGTCGCCTATTATCTTCCTTATCTCAATTACCTCCTTCAAAGGAGCTTCGGCTAATGCAGGCCTTCCGGCCCTGATCTGCAACTGTGCCTTTATGGCCAGGGAATTTGACAAGGCAAATAAGTTCTCATGTTTTCGTGAATATAGCACGGCCTTATTTATATAATAGAATGCAGAATCCGGTTGCCCGAGACCGTTATAATTCAACGCCAGGTTTGCAAACACGATCCCGTACTTTTCCAGTAAAATGGTATCGCGTGCAGTTCGCATGGCTTTCAGGTGCCATGATAAGGATTCTTTGGTTTGTCCCATTTCCAGGTAAGCCCAGCCAATAAGCGTTTTTCCTTTTACCTGCAACAGGATATCATTGGCTTTCTCGCCGGCATTGATACCCTGGTATCCCATTTCAATGGCTTCCTTGTATTCATTTTTACGCATAAATGCCCGTCCCTTCTGGTTATAAAGATTAGATTCTAAAACCGGGTCGGGACTGGTTTTAGACAACATATCCAGCGATTTATTGCAGAGGGCAATGGCCGAATCAAAAAATCCTTTGGTGATCAGTGCTCCTGACTGGTGTTGCAAGGCCATGATTTCTGCGTGCAGGTCTTGTTTTTTAACGGCAAGCTTTCGTGCCATGTCAGCATATAACATTAAGGTGTCTGGGTGCAATGAATACCCGATTTCACACAGTGAAAAAATGGCTTTTATTTTTTCTTGATCGCCTACAGCCTTTGCTACATTGAGTTTCAGGCTATCGATGGTCCTGGTTTGCGTAAATGATACAGAAGGAAGATGTGCAAAAAAGAGCAGCAGCGAAAGGGTGTGGAGTATTTTCATGAAGCCCGCCGTTTATGATCTAAAAGTATCAATTATTTACCTATGGATACTCATCTACTACAAATTGAGTATTGGTTTGGCAACGTTGAACCATCATATTTACACCCAAATTCAGGAATCCTTTCTGCAAAGCCATTCAGCAATATTATTATCAACCTAAAATCAAACACGATGTTTTGTAAAAATGGCTTCCTGGTATTATTGGCTTCCTGTTTCTTTTTCATTGGATGTAAAAAATCTGGAGATGACAGCAATCCCGTTACCCCGTCTGAAATTACCGCTCCGCCGGCTTCACTTGGTCTTTCATCTTTTTATAAAAAATACGTAGATGCAGATGGAATTCCGGTTATCAGTTCCGAAAATGTACCTGATGAAGCTTTGCGTAGAGCCAGGGATATTGTAAAAGACATGCTGAGGCAGATTGCCGCTGCAAAAACCAAAATGATCGCCAATCATCTTCGGGTAGGCGTTATCGGTGTAAATGAGCGGCCGACGCAGATGCCCGAATACAGTGATTTATATACAGCTTTCCCGGGTACAGATTGGGATAACCGGGCACGTGCATATGGTGCAACGTTAGAAAGGCCTTTAACAACCAACTGTGAAGAAAACCTTTTGTGCCAGGCGGGTGACCGTTACCGTGGTGAAGAAATACTTACGCATGAATTTGCTCATGCCATTCATGAACTCGGTCTTCGTTTCTCTGATCCCGGTTTCGACGGCAGGCTGCAGGCTGCTTATGACCATGCTGTAAGTACCGGGTTATGGACAAACACCTATGCGATTACAGATATACGTGAGTATTGGGCAGAAGGGGTACAGGACTGGTACAATGTGAACCTCGAAGCATCTCCTGCAAATGGAGTACATAACCAGGTTAATACCCGAAGCGAATTGCAGGCTTACGACAGCATGTTATACGATCTCATCAGGGCTTATTTTGCCGATGACAATGTAAGGCATGGCTGTTATTAAAAAGAAAGTACAGTGAAAGATATTAATCTCTATGAAACGAAATTTGTAAAACGCCAGGGTGCAAATTAAAGGCGTACATTTTTCTCATGCTTGAATAAGGAGGGGGTCTGAATTAGGCAGGCCCTCTTTTTTTTGTTACATCCATTTCATTTTACAGATAGATAAACATATGTTGTACAACCTAACGATAACGCCTATAGGTTTTAGTGGAAAGATAGAAGTCCGTTGAACAAGCGGGCTTTTATTTTATATCAAAATCAACCACAACGGTTTCTGTTCTTGGGTGCGATTGGCAGGTAAGAATGAATCCCTGTTCAATTTCTTCGGGTTCAAGGGCGTAGTTCACATCCATATCTACTTTGCCTTCCACCAGCTTGGCCCTGCAGGTACAACAAACACCACCCTTGCAGGCATAAGGAAGATCGGCACCCTGCTGCAAGGCTGCATCGAGGATACTCTGTCCTTTATACGCAAGGTCAAATCCGAATGATCTTCCATCGAGCCTGATGCTTATGTGGCTTTTGGCCGATTGATCTGTTTCTATAACGCTTGTTTTATCATTGCCGCTAACTGCCTGGCCTGGAGTGGTAAATAACTCGAAATGAATCCTGCTCTTATCAATTCCCTTCGATGCTAAAAAATCGCTGCTGAGAAAGATCAAGGCTTCCGGCCCACATATATAGATGTCATCAAAGTTTTTAAACGGAATGAGTTTATCCAGTGCCGTTAGTTTCTTTGCGTCAATTCTTCCATAAAAAATATCGGCATCTGTTTTTTCCCTGCTGAGGATATTTATAAAATTGAATCGTTGCAGATATTTATTTTTCAATGCTTCCAGTTCTTCAAAAAAGATGATCGAACTTCTGCTTCGGTTGCTGTACACCAGGGTAAAACGGCTTTCGGGTTGTACCTGCAGGCTATGTTTGATGATCGACATGATGGGCGTTATGCCGCTGCCCGCAGCAATGGCGAGGAAATTGCCCGCTTTGTTTTCCCTGATATGTGCGTTGAATTTTCCTACAGGTGGCATTACTTCCAATATATCTCCTGCTTTTAAAGATTCATTTGCCAGGGTAGAAAAGAGTCCTCCATCTACTTTTTTTATGGCAACACGAAGTTGATTTTCATGAGGTGCCATGCAAATAGAATACGATCGCCTGATCTCTGTTCCATTGATGATTTTCCTCACCGTGAGGTTTTGTCCTTCCTTATATTGAAAGGCAGCTTTGAGTGATTCTGGTATGTTGAAACTTACCGAAACGCAATCACTGGTTTCTCTTTTAACTTCATCGATCGTTAGTTCATGAAAATGTACTGCCATAATTATTTAGTTAATCCGTGTAATAGTTGTTCTGTCATATCGTTTTCAAGTTCACTAATCCCGTATTCTTTTTTATGTCGCTGCCAGTATTCAATTCCCCTCACAGCCGAAAGAATTGTGAGTACGGCAATATGAGGCTGAATGGGTTTGAGGGTGCCTTCGTCTACGCCATCCTTCACGATCTGTATCATTCTCGCTTCATATATTTTCCGTTGGTTTAGAAAATTACTCAGGTAAGGTTCTTTCAATTGTTTCCATTCGTGATTCGCCACATATACTTCATCAAACAGGTCTACCATCATGTGTACGTGAAAACGCACCAGGTTTTCGAGTTTGGCCAGGGAGTCTTCCTGCAGTTTTTCTACTTCATCGATGTGCAGGTTAAAATCATTGGCTACTTTAAAACAGATCGTTTGCAGGATCTCACTTTTGGAGCCGATGTGGTTGTATAAGCTAGATGCCTCAACCCCGATATTTTCAGCCAGTTCCCTCATAGAACTTGCCACAAATCCCTTCTTCCTGAAAAGAGCTGCAGCCTTTTTAGTGATGGCATCTTTTTTCGTGCCATTCCTCGATGCTTTGATCTTGGCCATAGGGCTATTTGTACAAAACTAACGGTTATTCGTTTTTTAAGTTCTATTTGCTTGTAAAAAAGATTTATTAATGATTATTTTTACAACGAAAATAAATTGCCATGCAACTACAAGATATAGACAGGGTAGCTTCTATCAGTCCTGATGATTTTCGCAAGAATTATTATGAACCAAAGAAACCCCTTATCATTACCAACCTGGCAAAAAGCTGGCCTGCTTATCAAAAATGGAATTGGGATTATTTTATTAAGATTGTCGGCGATAAAGAGGTAGGCGTATACAACAACATAAAAAGCGATGCCTATACTGCCATTAATACCGCAGATGCCTACATGAAGTTTGGCGAATACCTGCAAAAAGCAAGGTCCGGCCCTTTGGATCTGCGGATATTCCTTTTCAATATTTTTCAACATGCTCCGGAGATTACCCAGGATTTTACCTGGCCCGACGAGCTTATGAGTGGTTTTGTAAAGAAATACCCCATGCTGTTTGTGGGAGGGCAGGGTTCTATCACCCATATGCATTTCGACATCGACATGAGTCATATCCTGCATACCCAGTTTGCCGGCAAAAAAAGGGTGTTGCTTTTCCCTTTCGAAGAACAGTATAAATTATACCGTAAGCCATGGGAAGTATTGAGCATGGCCAATTATGCCAACTACAAGGAAGGGTTTGATTATGAGCATTTTCCGGCCGTTAAACTGGCCAAAGGCTATGAAGTGGTGCTCGAGCATGGGGATACCTTATATATGCCTGCAGGTTTCTGGCATCATATGGAATACATAGAGGCTGGCTTTGCCATGAGTTTACGGGCTATGCAAAGCAGCCTTGGAGGCAAACTAACGGGACTGTGGAAGTTGTTTGGTATGCGTGGAATTGATACGTTGATGAAAAAAACAGCTCCGGTATGGTGGTATAACCGTAAAAAAGAGCAATTATTACAGTATGCGCAACGGGAATTGAGTATTTCGGCAGAAAAGTGAAAAATAAATTATGAAAATTGAATAAAAGTATTAATTTTACTGCCTACCCCCAGATAAAAATCCACTCCAATCTTATCTTATTTAAAGCTCAGTTGAGAATTTACATATCCTGAAGCTAAAAATCCATTTTACAACATAAGTAATATTAGTATTATACTGTTATTAATACTTAAATGATATAATATATACCTCGCAAATTTTTTTCTTGTGGTTTCAGAGGTAAGCAAGGCCGGTGATTTTTATCACTGGCCATTTTTTTTATTTATGTTTTTTCCCCTTGGAAAAACCTGGTCAATTTTAATTGAATTATCGAACATTTTAAAAGCCCAATGTTGTATTAATCGAGTGAACGGTTAATGAAATCGATCATTGGTTTCAAGGCACTAAATGTCTTATTGATGTCTTTCACAAATGATTTTTCACCGATCCCGGTATCGGTAAATGATTTCCGTACCACAAAATGTTTCATTTTTAAAAAAGCAATGGCCGGGTTGTCCTCAGCGTATCCTTTGGGAGGTCTTTGCAGGCTATCGGATTGATCCAGGCCGTCTGGAAAATGTTTTTTGAACGAAGGGCTATTTATGATCTTTTTCCATTCCGGGAAATTATAATCTATTTCCTGTCTTATCCTGGCCAGGTCGCCAGGTTCGGGCATCCAGATACCTGCTGCGGCAAAACTCTTGCCTGGTTCTATATGAATGTAGTAACCGGCGCCGGGTCCTTTTTTACCAGCCCGGTTAAAATAAGCCGACATATTATTTTTATAGGGTCGTTTGTCTTTGCTGAACCGGACATCCCGGTTTATCCTGAATGTGCAATCCTTGGCAAGCAGATTTGCAACAGAAGGATCGAATGTTGAAATGGTTTTGATCACCTCGTCAACAAAAACCAGGAAAGCAGATTTCGAATCTTCATATTCGCTGCGATGTTCTTCAAACCATGGCCGGTTATTGTTTTTCTGCAGGTTCTGCAAAAACCGGATTATTTTCTTTTCTATCATAAAAAAAATTGTATGCAAAGTTACCAAAATAAAAAAGAGGAACTGCTCATGCAAGTTCCTCTTCAGTATCTGTATTGAATGTTTAATTATTTGATACGGCCCCAGTTCTCACCGCTCTTAATACGATATAAAGTCATTTCACTTACACCGTATTTCTCAGCCATTTGCTTATAGGTTAATTTTCTTTTCGGATTTTTTATTGAATCCTTGATGGTTTTAACCTGTGTGGCTGAAAGCTTCAAACCCTCTGTGCGATTGGCCTGGCGCTTTTTGTAGGCAATTTTTTGCGGACTCTCCTGTTGGTGTTCGCTAACTTCTTCCAGCGTTGCCCATCTTAAATTTTTGGCAACGTTATCTGTTTTTTTGTGATTGCTGTGAATCACGTATTTATATTTCGGAGATTTTTTCTTGCAGAACAATTTCGCAACTTCGCGATGAATGTAAATGGTACCATTGCCATCTTCAACATGGAGATTCAATGTGCGGTAGCCCGAAGTGAGAGAACCGTTTAATAGTTTGCCATCAGTTGCAATTCCTTCGGCATAACTTGCTGCCCTGCCTAAATTGGAAACAGCATATTTTTTTCTTAATTGTTTGTGACCGGTGAATAACATTTGTTTCCAAATTTCGCCCGGAATTTTCTTAATCATTGTGCTATGATTTTAAGGTGGTGTCCGGTGGTTGATGCCGAACAAAAGATTTTAACTGTCTGATGAATGATAAATATAATAAAAAAAAACACTAAGTAGGTAGCATTTTTAAAAAATCTTCTTCTGTAATAATATTTATTGCGGGGATCTTCTTTGCCTTTTCTAATTTGCTACCTGCGTCTTCGCCAACCACAAGGTAATTAAGTTTTGAACTAACGCCACCCAGTATTTTTCCTCCGTTTCTTTCCACTCTTTCCTCGGCATCACTGCGTTTCAGCCGGGTGAGTGTTCCTGTAAATAAAAACGTTTGCCCATTAAGGTTGCCCACGGTAACGGACAGCTCCTCTTTATACATTTTTACTCCCAGGGTTTCCAGTTTTTCGAGCATCAGCAGGTTATCGTGGTTCTGAAAAAACTCATAGATACTACCTGCAACTTTAATACCCACATCATCCATTTGCTGCAGTTTTTCCTTGCTGTATCCTTTCAGATCAAATAGATTGATAACCTGTTGGGCAAGTGTTTTGGCGGTGGTTTCTCCAACATAGCGTATACCCAGGGCATAGATCAACCTGTGCAAAGGCTGGGTTTTACTGGTTTCTATGGCTTGTAACAGGTTTTGAACCGATTTTTCTCCAAACCCGTCAAGCCCTTGCAACTGCTGAATGGTAAGCTCATAAATGCCAGGAATATCTTTGAATAAACCAAGATTATAGAACTTCCGCACATTGGCCTCCCCAAAACTGCGTATATCCATGGCGTCCTTGCTTACAAAATGAATGATCCGTTCTACTACCTGTGCGCTGCAATTGATATTAATGCAACGCCAAACCGCTTCATCAGCTGTCTTAAACAAGGCGTCGCCACATACCGGGCAATTGGTTGGGAACCTGATGAGTTGCTCATCTCCCTTGCGTAGTTCGGGCATCGATTTTACGATCTGGGGTATCACATCGCCACTTCGTTCTATTAATATCACATCACCCAGCATGAGATCCTTTTCACGGATATACTCTTCATTGTGAATGGAGATACTGCTAACCGTTACCCCACCTACCTGCACGGGTTCAATCTTGGCAACCGGTGTGATGGCACCCGTTCGACCGACCTGGAAACTAACAGAGAGTAATTTGCTGGTAGCCTGCCTGGCTTTGAACTTAAAGGCTATCGCCCATCTCGGATGATGTGAGGTCATGCCCAGCCTTTCCTGTAAGGCAATGTCATTGACTTTGATCACCATACCGTCGATTTCATATGGCAGATCATCTCTCCTGGCTTCAAAATTTTGAATACAGCTGATCACCGCTTCTATACCGGTTACCACCTGCATTTCTTTTTTAGGACTGCGGAAACCAAGTTCCCAAAGCATATCAAGCATACCCGAATGAGTAAGCGGGATCTCTTTTTTGCGCTTATTGCTCCCCGTTATATAGCTTACATGGTATAAAAATCCTTCCAGGTTTCTCTTACTTACTATGGCCGTGTCTTTGATGCGCAACGACCCGGCAGCAGCATTACGTGGGTTGGCTAACGGTGGCTGTCCTTCTTCCATCAGCCGTTCATTGTACTGTTTAAAGTTTGATTTATTCATCAGTACTTCCCCACGGATCTCAACCTGCTCTATTCCATATTCATTAAAATGGGCAGATAAGGGAACAGATTTGATTTGGCGGATGTTTGGGCTGATGTCATCTCCCGTTTCGCCATCACCCCGGGTGGCACCCCTTGCAAACAGGTCGTTTTCATAGATCAATGAAATGCTGGCGCCATCAAACTTTGGTTCAACGGTGTATTCTATCTCTGCTAAACCAGATAATTCCCTGGCCTTCCGATCCCAGTCGTACAGGTCTTCGGCATTATATGAATTCTCCAGCGAAAGCATCGGCACCAGGTGTTGCACTTTGGGAAAATCTTTGATAAGCCCCAGGCCTACCCGTTGAGTAGGGGAATCGGTTGTGATCAGCGATGGATCCTTTTTTTCAATTCGTTCAAGCTCTTTATATAAGTTGTCATATTCGAAGTCACTGATCAGCGGATCATTCAACACATAATAACGGTATTCATGAAACCGCAAAACATTGCGCAGGCTTTCTAAGTTTGAAACCGGCATATTGCCTGTATGTTTCAATAAGGAAGAAGTTTGCTCCTGGAGAGCGATGGTTTGTTTCTGATCGAACATAATCTGTAGTTGCGCTTGTAAAGTTACAAGACGTATTTTTGAAAAATAAAATTTATCCTGATGTTTAAAAACGCTGCTTCATCCTGCTCAACTATAGCAGTCCTGATCATGGTCCTGTTAAGCTCCTGTAAATTCAGGCAGCGGGTAACCCTGCTGGTTCATCATGCAAAAATTTATACGGTCGACAGCAGTTTTTCCATAGCAGAGGCTATGGCCATCAGGGATGGAAAGATAATTGCCATTGGCAGTAACGATGATATACTGAAGCAATATGAAGCTGATGAAGAAATAAATGCAGCGGGCAAAACCATCTTCCCCGGATTGATAGATGCCCACTGCCACTTTACCGGCTTTGCAACCGATATGTGGAAGTGTGACCTGACGGGCACCGGGTCGTTTACCGAGATCATTGAAAAGGTGCAGTCTTATGCCAAAACAGCACCCATGGAATGGATCTATGGACGGGGATGGGATCAGAACGACTGGTCCATAAAGGAATATCCCAATAAACAGGTCCTCGACAGCCTGTTCCCTACAAGGCCTGTATTTTTAAAACGCATCGATGGTCATGCTGCACTGGTGAACCAGAAAGCACTGGACCTGGCAGGCATAACGGCAAGCACTACCCTAAAAGGTGGTGAGGTGGAAGTGAAAGATGGTAAACTTACCGGTATACTTATCGATAATGCCATGGATATTGTAGACAACATCATACCCCTTCTTACGGATAGCCTTGCCCAACAATATTATATAAAGGCACAGCAGCTATGCTTTGCCGTTGGGCTTACCGGTGTGCACGATTGTGGCATCAGCGAGCATACTGTGAATCTTGTGGATGAAGCCCAGAAAGCCGGCCGTCTTAAAATGAAGATATTTGCCTTGCTTAGCGACAGTACTCACTACTATGACAGATGGATCGCCAAAGGGCCTTATATCACAGACAGGCTGCATGTTGGAGGATTTAAATTATATGCAGATGGCGCCCTGGGTTCAAGGGGAGCCTGCCTTACTGAAGACTATAGCGATAAGCCGGGATGGAAGGGCTTTTTGTTGAACGACGTTAGCCGTTACCGTGAGATAGTACAAAAGATAGCCGCATCGAAACTGCAACTTTGCACCCATGCGATCGGTGACAGCGGTAACCGGCAAATGCTCAACCTGTATGCGGCAGCATTGAAAGGAACAAACGACCGCCGTTGGCGGATAGAACACGCCCAGGTGGTGAATAAAAACGACTTTCATTATTTTAATGACTATACCATCATCCCGTCTGTACAACCAACCCATGCCACCAGCGATATGTACTGGGCCGGCGCCCGGTTGGGCAGTGACCGTATTCACAACGCTTACGCATACCAGCAGTTATTGCAAACCAATCATTGGATGCCATTGGGTACCGACTTCCCGGTGGAGGATATTAGTCCATTAAAGACATTTTACGCAGCGGTTGTGAGAAAAGATGCGAAGGGATTCCCGGCAACCGGTTTTCAAATGGAGAATGCATTAACCCGTGAGCAGGCCATACGGGGCATGACAATATGGGCAGCAAAAGCAGGCTTTGAAGAAAAACAAAAGGGCAGCCTGGAAGTTGGGAAGGCGGCGGATTTTATCATGCTGGATAAAGACCTGGTGAAATGTGACGTCGGTGAAATATTAAGTACACGGGTGTTGGGGACTTATATCAATGGGGAGGGGGTTTATAAAAAATAATGGAATTGATTTATTGACGAATATCTACCAGTCCATTTTTAATGGCATAGATCGCCAGTCCAACCCTGGTTTTTACATGCAGTTTTTCAAACAGTGCATCGCGATAACCATCGATGGTACGAGGGCTGACAAACATTTTATCTGCAATTTCTTTATAAGTAAGTTCGGTGCATGTATATTTTAAAAAATCTGTTTCACGGTCGTTTAGCTTTACTAATACTTTAAAATCGTTATTGTCATCCTGTATTTTATTGATGGCGTTAATGAGTTTGCCACTTACCAGATCTGAATAAAAGTAACCTTTTATAAGCACGTCTTCTATAGCGGTTTTCAGAACGGCAGGTTCACAATCTTTTAGAATGTAACCTTTGGCACCACATTTCAACATACGAATTATAGAAGCTTCGTTGTCATACATACTTAATACAAGTACTTTAATATCGGGATGATTTTTCTTTAGCCAAACAGTTGTTTCAAATCCATCCATTTCGGGCATGTTAATGTCCATCAGTACAATATCAGGTAAATTATTTTTGTCAATTTTATCTATAAATTCCAGGCCGGTATCTGCTTCGAAGATTACAGAATAACCAAGACTCTCCACAAGTGTGGCGAGACCAATGCGAAGAAGAGAGTGATCGTCGACTAAAGCTATAGAGGCCATGAAAAAGTAACTAAAGGTTGTTTTATTATTTACTTATGAAAATACACAAACAAAATGAAAAAGGGTGAAAACACTGTTTTTTTTGCAGTAAAGGTTTTTAAAATTTACCATTAATATAAATAGTGGAAAATGTTTGGAGATAAAAAAAATGAGTTGTAAAATTATACAGTAAATCTTTTTTCAATAAATTTAAAATTTTCGAATTATGGGAAGCAACATTACTTATGATTGCAATGCAGGCATGGAAAGAGCTTTTATTGCAAAAGCCGGAGACTCCAGCAGGAACATTTCTGATGATAATGTTTATGAT
Organism: Bacteroidota bacterium; assembly: GCA_029560415.1. Taxonomy (GTDB): domain Bacteria; phylum Bacteroidota; class Bacteroidia; order Chitinophagales; family Chitinophagaceae; genus Ferruginibacter. The sequence goes on from JAKQKY010000018.1 coordinate 49,617, forward strand.
GTTTATTTTGAAATAGTTGATTCCGAAACAGGCAATGAACGAAGAAAACTTGAAGTTTATAAGCGTAGCACAACGAGAAAAGTTTTAACCGTCAATTTAAACAACAACGGTGGGAGGAAGCCGCTGGATAATCTTACCACTCCATATAAGCCTACTGAAAAGCCAGATATTAGGACGGATATTTCAAGTAATGTAGAGTTTGAACGAGTATTTTATGCAGAAATAGATTTAGCTGCAGCGGCAAACCTTGTTGTAATTTTTAATATTGTACCTAACGACAACATGGATGACTATATGCGTTATTTGTCATTTACAGGAGAAGGGGCAGGGGAACTGGATGGCAAATCAATTATTTTGAATGCAGGAGGCGGGAAAAAACCATTGGGAGGAGGATTGGTGCCATTTATTCCTTTTTCGTAATCGACAAGTTTAAACGTTGCCATTCAACAAAATCCCTAACCAGATTATCCCATGAGGTTTCTTTACTAAAACTAGAATTCCTGATATTCGTTCTCCAATATTCACATTCAAATACATTTTTTATTCTTCTTGTTGTTAATGGTAAATAAAGTGAATAAAGATTACCTTTTTTATTTAAAATCTGACTGGCTTGTGGTCCCGATTCCAGCATTATGATTTTATCTGTTAACATTAATTTAAGAAGAAAATTTTCATGCTCTATCCTGTATTTTTCAAATTCATTGCAGTTAAGTTCCAAACTTAATTGTTTTAATAAATCTAAAATATTTATAAGAAAATATTCATTAATTAAAACCTTGCGATTGTTGATTAATCTTATTAGTGCAGGATAAACAATATCTTTATTTCTTATCATATAATTAGCAAGATTATTAAGCAAGACCATAATTTCTGATGCCTGATTCAGGTTACTTGCAACAATTGTTGCATTTTCTTTAGTATCAGTGTTGTTTTTTTCATAGCCAGTTAGTAAATTCTTTATAATAGACCGCATGTATATATTATATAAAGGGCCTTTAACCCGTATTAATTTTTTGTAATGAAGCCATCCTAAAAAACCTGGAAAGAATTTCCCGGGACTCACTAAATCTCCCAAATTCAAAGGGTTGTTTAATTGTTTTACCAGGCTTTTAAAATCAAATCCTTTTAATTTTATCATGGTGGCAGAAGCAACGTAGTAATTAGTAATATCTTTTAAATTATAGCAATTGTCAAGTGTATTCATGTAGCAGTTGCACATAATTATCATGTCAAACTTGTTTTGCCTAACAATCGCTTGGAGCGAATTGGCAATTTCTGATACAAAGAGTGTATCTATTTGTGCACAAGCGGAATCATCTGTGGCTACCACAACCGCATTCTCAAATATATCTGCTTGTATAACATCACATCCCGGATTTGTCAGTGATATGCGATCATTGCGCAAAATTTGAAAATTATTTTTAGATGGTGGATTAATATTGGCTATTGCGATAGCCATACCATGTGACCAGGTAATTAAAGTATTGAACGTGGCATTGGTTATCTTGTAAAGTTGGATGATTGACTCTTTCCATGCGTTTCCATCTTTTTTATCAACTTCAGCTATATCTACATTTATCCTTTTTGTTTTTTTGCAAGCTTCATCGTATTCAAATCCGTAAATCTCCAACCCGAATTGAACAAATTTTTCCGGATGATGGATTCGTTGAATCGTATCCTTTAATACATAAATGCTCGTAGTTTTCCTTAATTTAGTCTTTTCCAATTCTGCATAAATATCATTTAAATACAAGGCCAGATCTGTAGTGTCTAATACAAAAAAAATAATCAGCCAGTCTTTTTTTTGGTTGGGAGTAATATTTACTTTCATAATATCCTTTTTTTGTTCTTTTGCAGTCCTGGCACAGGAAACAGCTAAATATCAAATATTGAATATAGCATTTCCCGGAACTAATATACGGTGCATGACTGAAGATAGGAAGGGCTTTTTATGGATTGGAACACAGGATGGTTTGTTCAGGTTTGATTCAAAAGTTACAAAAGAATATAATAAAAACAGCCCCCCAGGCAGTAGAATTGGTGGCTCCGATATCAGGGCTATCTGCGAAGAGGGCAATAATATGTGGGTCACAAGTACTCAAGGTGGAATTAACGATGTTAATACGACTACTTCGAATAATGCTATTACTATTTCACAAAACAAATTCCCGGGACTGGAAAATGGCACCATCACATCATTATTATTTTCCGGCACTTTATTTTACATAGGTACGGAGAGAGGGCTTTATTCGTATGACAAAGTAACGGGTAACATATCAAGATTCAAACTTAATAAAAGACCTGTCGACAGTTACATTGATAAAATAACTGTTTATAAAAAATACCTTATTATTTTTTTTCGTAACTGGGGGCTTCAATCTTACAATTTGCAAACTGGTGAGTTAATTGATTCATTAAAGACAATTAAAATTTCGCCAGAAGAGTATCGCTTCTACTCATTGGTGGGTTATGGTGATAACAAATATCTGTCAGGCACGTCAAAGGGGATTAAGGAAATTAATATTAATGCTGCTGGCCTTTTGGAAATAAATGACGAACCTTTTAAGAATGTAAAAGAGAGTTTAAACAATGATATATATGCCATCTCCGTTGATAAAACTAAAAAAATATGGTTTTCAACAGAAAATCAACTTATCAATATAGACGCTGAAAAAAATAGTTATACAATTGTGGCAAATGCCCTCGAGAACAAAATTGAATTCCTGAATAATGTGTATAATATTTACTGTGATGAAAAGAATAATATCTGGCTTGGCTGCCAGACAGGATTATTTATGCTTAAAAACGAAAAGCCATCAACAATTATTTATCATCATTCAAAAAATGGGATATTTAAAATTCCTCATGCATATTATTTATTCCCTGCGAATGATTCGATATTATTTGTAACTGCGGAAAACGGATTATATAAAGTCAATAAAAATTCTGATGAGATTAAGGAAATAGATGTTACTCAATCATATGATTTTGTTTTCAAAGATCCATATAATAAAACAATTGTTGCCGGCAAGCCGGGATTGTTATGTATGAAAAATGATGTTTTATATCCTATAAAGAATTTCTATAAAGAGTTTGAGAAATTTCCGGACTTTACCATTAATAGCGCTATAGTTATAAACGACGCTGAAATAGTTATGGGGTCTGAAAATAATAAAGGAATTTTAGTATGGAATTTTATTAAACATACGGTGGTAAATTTTACAACATCATCAGATGTTTTAAAATTGGAAAGTAATATTATCAATTCTGTTTTTAAAATAGCGGAAAATATCTTTTGTGTATTGAGCGAATCTTCGCTTATATATATTGATTACAATAAAAAGACTTCAAAAAGAATACATTTCCAAAAAGATACATCAGATGAAGAATATGCTTTCTTTTTTGATATGTGCCGTATTCGTAACCATTATTATCTTTCAAGTTATGGAAATGGGATCCTTGAACTTGATACGATGTTTAAAATTAAACGAGTAATATCTTCTGCCAACGGCCTTAGTAACAGTAGTATTTATAAGTTATTACCCTGGAAAGACAGCCTTCTTTTTATGACCACAAATTTTGGATTGAATATCCTTGATGTAAAATCCGGGCGAATTAAAAAAATCTTTAAAAGCGACGGATTACATGATGATGTATTTGAAGAAACGAGTGGCAATATTTATAAAAATATAATCTATGCGGGAGGGCCAAATGGGTTTACTGGAATTTATCCTGAGAATATAAAAGTTAATCAATTTCCACCTTTATGTTTTATTAACCGTATATCGGTAGAGTTGCCGGGGCAATACCGTATCGATACTTCTGATCTTGAGGCAACTCTTTTTTCTATTCCTAATAATGTGCTACAGACGAACGTTTTTTTTTCAGGAATTAATTATTCAAACCCGGCCCGAACAACCTTTTCTTACAAAATCAAAGAAATTCATAAAGACTGGATCAACTTGGATGTACAAAATTTTGTTACACTTATAGGTATAGCCCCCGGCACCTATCACCTCCAGGTAAAAGCTGCCAATGAAGACGGTGTGTGGAGTGAACCCAAAGAATTAATATTGATCTTTCTCCCTAAATGGTATCAGACATGGTGGTTTAAATTGCTTGTATTTCTATCAACTGCCGGCATCATCTATGCTTTTTACCGTTATCGAATTCGCCAGATAGAAAAGCAACATGCAATTAGGAAAAATATTGCCACCGACCTGCATGACGATCTTGGCAGCACACTTAACAGTGTTAAAATTTTTACGAACCTTGCTATCAGTGGAATCAAGCAGGATGAAAGTCTGCAACAGGTTAAAGATAATCTCAATGAAGCAACAATGGGCCTTAGGGATATGATATGGGTATTGGACGATTCGCTTGATACAGTAGATGAACTAGTGACTAGGCTTAAGCAATATGCAATACCAGTGGCCGCCGCAGCTAACATAGTAGCTAACATAAAAGCGGATACAGAAGTAAACTGTCGTTACCTCACAAAAGAAGAAAAACGAAACCTATTCTTAATATGTAAAGAATCCATCAATAATAGTATAAAATATTCACAAGCGTCAGAAGTTAATGTGCGCATTTCAGCATTTAGGAAAAAGATTCAGATCATTATCACCGACAATGGCAAAGGATTTAATGTAAATGAAGTAAAGAAGGGGTATGGGTTAAAAAATATACAGTATAGGTCAGGACAAATAAAATATTCTGTTATTGTTACTTCATTTCCAGGAAATGGAACAAAGATCGAAATAAGCCCCTCTTAATTTATTTTTTAGATAATTTAATAATACAACTGATTGCGTTTTAGCAAGTTTCGTTTTTGCATTTCCTCCAGATATTTACCTGGCTTTAGATGGTCATCAGCTCCTTCTAATACTTATTGAAGATCTTCCTATCTGAAGATCCCGGCAGGCAGATATATTACTTTCGTAAATGAAATTGGAAAAATAGTATTATTCTTATAAGAAGGATATTTTCGACATTTCCGAAGTTGGTAATATTAGAAACAATAACATTTATCAATTATTTTTTTGTCAGAAATAGATGAATACAACGATGGATTTAGTATAATTTTATAATATCCGGTAGCAGTTATCAAATTATCTGTCAAAAATATAACTGAATATCAGTTTGTTATAAACACGCCCTCCAAAATACTTCTCCTTTTCCTTGGAAATTAAGCCCATTTCCTCCTACCTTCGCCGTCCAATTTAAAAAGCCTGCGGGGATAGCTGCGGGATCATCTAAAAAAAAGAACAATGAGTAAATTACATTTCACCACTAAACATGCGAACGAGGCTACCGTGCAGCGTAACTGGTACGTTGTAGACGGTACTAATCAAACCGTTGGTCGTATGTGTGCAAAAATTGCATCCGTTCTCCGTGGTAAGAACAAAGCCTATTACACGCCACACGTAGATTGCGGCGATTTTATCATCGTGATAAACGCTTCTAAAGTAGTGTTTACCGGTAATAAAATGGATGACAAAGAGTATTTAACGTTTAGCGGTTACCCCGGCGGACAAAAAGGTGAAGCGGCCAAAAACCTGCTGAAACGTCGTCCGGAAGCGGTTATCGAAAGAGCGGTAAAAGGCATGTTGCCTAAAAACCGTCTTGGCCGCCAGATGTACAAAAAACTTTTTGTATACGGCGGAACCGAACATCCACACACAGCGCAGAAACCTGCCGCATTAACCTTTAATAAAATTAAATAATCAGGTACGATACGCTCACCCGTAAATCGAACCCGAAACATACGTAAACAATGGAAAAGCAAAAAAATGCAGTCGGCCGCAGAAAAGAAGCGGTAACCCGTGTTTTCCTTTCTAAAGGAGATGGTAAGATCACCGTTAACGGCAAAGACTATAAAACTTATTTTCCCCTGGTGTATTTACAGAACCAGGTAGAAGCCCCTTTAAAAACGATCGCTGCTGCCGACAAATTCGACATCGTAGTGAACGCAACCGGTGGTGGAATGAAAGGCCAGGCCGAAGCAGCCAAACTGGGTATTTCCCGTGCACTGCTCGAAGTGAGCCCCGAATATCGCCCTGCCCTGAAAGCAGCCGGTTTGTTGAAACGCGATCCACGTTCTGTAGAACGTAAAAAACCAGGACGCAAGAAAGCAAGGAAAAGCTTCCAGTTCAGCAAGCGTTAATTGGATACAGGATACAAGATACCGGATACAGGATTTTTTCCATGATCTGGCATCCCGGATCCCGCATCTCGTATCAATTTTTAAAAAACTACTTTAATAATAAACAATGGAAAATAACACTTCCTTACAACAGCAACTCTTAGAAGCAGGCGTACATTTCGGTCACTTGAAAAAGAAATGGAACCCTAAAATGTTGCCTTACATCTTTGCAGAAAAAAAGGGTATTCACATCATCGACCTTAACAAAACGGTTGAAGGTTTGCAGGAAGCTGCAGCTGCCATGAAAGCCATTGCACGCAGTGGTAAAAAGATCATGTTCGTTGCTACTAAAAAGCAGGCTAAAGAAATCGTGCAGGAAAGTGCCAAAAGGGTTAACATGCCTTTTGTTACAGAACGCTGGTTGGGTGGTATGCTTACCAATTTCAACACTGTTCGTAAGAGCGTGAAAAAAATGCAGAGCATTGAAAAACTGCTTGGCGACGGTAGTGCAGAAAACCTTACCAAAAAAGAAAGACTTACGCTTACCCGTGATAAAGATAAAATGGAAAAAGTATTGGGTGGTATCGCACAGATCAGCCGCGTACCTGCCGCTTTATTCATGGTGGATATAGGACATGAGCACATCGCCCTGTCTGAAGCAAAGCGTTTAAACATCAGCACATTCGGTATGGTGGATACAAACTGCGATCCTAACAAAGTAGATTTCGCAATCCCTGCTAATGATGATGCTACCAAATCGATCTCGATCATTGTGAATTATATCACTGCCGCTATTGCAGAAGGTTTACAGGAACGCCAGGCCGATAAGGAAGATGATGACCACAGCGATACTGAAGAAAGCGCTGAAGCCAAAGCAGCCAGGTTTGAACAAAAACAAGATGGCGGTGATGACAGGAACAAACGTGGTGCTGCCAGGGGTGGTGCTCCAACTAAACGTCGTGTTCCAGGTCCGGGCGCTGGTGGCAGAAGGCCAGCCGGTGGTGCGGGTGGTCCAAGGTAATTCAACCAACATCAAAACTGATTATGGGAAGAAATGGGTCTACTGCACATTGCAGCACGGCCATTTCAACTATTCATTCATAAGTCAAAAAATTTAATACAATGAGTGTTACAATAACAGCAGCGGATATCAATAAATTACGCCAGGCTACCGGCGCTGGTATGCTCGATTGCCGCAAAGCTTTAACAGAAAGCAACGGTGATTTTGAAGCTGCCATCGATTGGCTGCGCAAACAAGGACAGAAAGTTGCCGCTAAACGCAGCGACCGTGAAGCTAAAGAAGGTGTGATATTGGCAAAAACAACAGCCGATAATAAAGCAGGTATCGTATTATGCATCAGTTGCGAAACAGATTTCGTAAGCAAGAATGCCGATTTCGTTGCCTTCGCTCAAAGCATCGCTGATGCAGCCATTGCAAACAATGTAAAATCTGCAGAAGAATTAAACGCAGTTGAAATCAACGGCGCTAAAGTTTCTGATATGATCAATGATAAGCTTGCATCTATCGGTGAAAAGATTGAGGTTTCTAAATTCGAAAGAATAGAAGCTCCTTATGTTGCCAGCTATATCCATGGTGCAAACCGCATGGGTGTATTGGTTGGTCTTAGCAAAGAATCTGCTGAAGCCGGTAAAGACGTGGCCATGCAGATCGCAGCCATGAATCCATTGGCCGTGGATGAAAGTTCAATTCCTGCCGACGTGATCGAAAGGGAAAAGAACATTGCCATCGACGTAGTAAAAGCAGAAGGAAAACCCGCAGAAATGGCTGAGAAAATTGCCATGGGTAAACTGAATAAATTTTTCAAAGACAATACTTTATTGGCACAGGCTTTTGTAAAAGACGGCAACAAATCTGTAGCAGACTACCTGAAAGGGATAGACGCAGATATGAAAGTTACCGAATTCAAACGCGT
>JAKQKY010000003.1 GCA_029560415.1 Bacteroidota bacterium
TTTTCCTTTCATATAAGCACGGTAAACATCAGAGTCCTTTTTTCTCAATTGTTTTTTTAGTTCTTCATCAGAAAAATCTATCAAAATGGCAATTTCTTCCGGTGTAAAAAATAATGATGCATATTCTTCAACCAATTTTAGCTGTTCCGGATCCATTCCATATAAATTTTTCAGAAAATGTCAAAAGATATGATAACATTTGTGTTGACTCCATTATTAAATCAGTGGTGGCAGCTATAAGATAATATTCCCATCGTTCATTATCCGTGATGTTGGCCGTGGTTATCACCGCTACATTATACTGATCGTTGTTGATCAGCGCCAGCTTTATGTGAGAATTGTCGAGAAATATCTCATCTGAAAAGTTGGCGGCAAAGGCCAGCAAGTTTAGTTTATGTGTTCTAACCGACCTGTCGAACAGGAAAGTAAGTTTTGTTATTAATCCTTCTGACTTCATCCTGTGCAGCACACGCAGGGAGCTTTCAGAAACCGAATAAGAAGCCAGTGCCAGTTCAGCAGGGCCGGTACATTCAAAGATCTTTTCAATGACATCATGAAAAGATGTGTTCTTACCCGGACATACGAAACAGCTTTGTCCAGGAACTATTGTGATATCCTTTAGCTCGGTGATCATTACTTCTTTGGCTTTAATGTCCATTTAACCCCGTTATCCTTCAGGAATTTCTTTTCGCGTTCCACCTTCTCCAGTTGTTTTGCATTTTTGCTGTCGCTGTAACGGCGGATGTAGTTTTTTGCTGCTTCTATTTTAGAGGCAATGTCCGCAGGGGAAACTTCCTGTTTTTTTTCCGGTTCTATAGGTTTATCATCCTTGTGTTCCCACCAGGTATCGATCGCGGCCCAGTTGGCCGATTGTGTTTCTTCGTTCTCGCATATCGTATTCAACAATCGTTTGCGTTCATCATTAGTTTTGGCTATCTTCATCTCGGCGAACATGGTTTTGTTTTCCGATTCCATCTTTCCGTTTTCGTCAAAGGCTTTCTGAAGGTGTTCCGGCAGGTCGGCACGGTTCACATGGGGATTGTGGTCGATGATTGGGCGGGATTTCACCGGTGGCAAAATGTCTTTCTGTTCAATTTTTATCACCTGGGCAGGAGTTGCCTGAACGGATTCTGCCGTAAAGGCGTTATTGTTATTCATAATTCTGAATATATCTTTCACCTCCTTTAGTACCATGTTAAAGTGAATGGATCCCGGGTTGGCATCAGGTACCTGTGCAAGAAAAGCTGCTTTCTTAGCATCTTTACCGTGTGCTTTGTAAATCTCACAAAGTTCCTTGTATGAAGGATTTGATAGTACTTTTTCAAACTGTTGTTTTGTCATTGTTAAAAGGTTTTATGTGTTTAAAATTTAATGAGTTTGCGAATTTTGTCTGGTATTCGTCGTTCATATGAAATAGGTACGAGATACTGTTGTTCTTGTCGAACCGGCTGCTGTCGGTGAAATACCCGGTATTATGTTTCAGTCCCATGATGCGGATATTCTTTCTCAGGCAACATGCTGAAAAGAACAGATCGGCCATATTGGTTTTTTTAAAATCTTCAAGCGACAGACTGAGCAGCGAAGAATGGAAGGCCATCACGCCGGTACCGGCGGTATGTAGTTCCACATCACGGGGCTGTGTACCTTTGTAGTTCACACAATACTTATAGTCTTTGTAATAGGACTCAATTTTGCGGTCGAGATGGAAGATGCGCCCGTGATAAGTTACCACACATTGGCGTTGATAGCGGTCAATGGCAGCAATGGTGTCCTGTATATATGTCTTAGGATAGACGATATCATCGTCCACCGTGAATATATATCCTGTTTGGGAAAATTCAAAAACAGGGAAGAACTTACCCACTGCGCCCAAGTCACCGTAATGATCTTTAGAAAGATAAGTGGTTATTTTCTTGTGGTTCAGAAAGTCGGGTACTGTTTCGTAATGGTTTAGGTAGATATGCAGTTCATCGCACTGCGGCAGCAGCGATGCCACCACTTCCTGCAAGGCAAAAGCCCGGCCAGGGAATGTAGCCATGCAGCAGATCACCGGTTCTTTTTCTGCCAGCAAGCTTTTATACTTGTCGCGGATTTGAAGGTCTTCTTTTGGCTTGTTGTAAAAATGTGTTACCCGGTAGTCCATGAGTATTTGAGGAACATTGTAAATAGTATATCCGGATTTCAGCAGCTTCATCCAGCAGGCGAAATCTTCGCCACGGTAGATAATATCTTCGTCGTAACCGCGGACGGACAATACTACATCTTTTTTATATATCACCCCGGGATGGTTGAGAAACCATTCAATGTTTTTACGCAATACCAAATCTTTGCTAACTACCTGAGGATGGTTTGTTGGTGTGTTGTATATGCCGAATGGCTGTATCTGGCAGCCGCATATAGCAGCTTCAGGATGGGTGTCCATAAACTCCACCATAGTTCCAAGCCAGGTGTCACGGGCGATATCGTCGCTGTCCATGCGGGCCACAAGATCAGTATAGCAGAGTGTAAGGCCATAATTCAATGTTTTGGCTATTCCCGAGTTTTCCGGCTTGCGTACTATCCTGATGCGAACATTTTTTATTTTTTCGTAATAATCAAGAAGCCCTGCTTCCGTGGATCCATCGTCCACTATCAGCAGTTCAAAATTAGTAAACTTCTGTTTGAGCACCGACTCAACAGCCAACGATATCTGATCAACCGGCGTATTGAATACCGGCATTAGCACGGTAACTTTATATTTCTGCATATCTTATCTCGTTTCGGTAATTGGCATTTCCATAAAGCTTGAACTGCCACTGGCTTCCGTATTTGCGCTGCATACTTACTTTCCATTCCTGGGCTGCCCTGGAATAATATTTCTGTTCTGCGCCTGTCTTGACAATAGACTTATGGCCTATGTGGAAGAAGTTGGAATCATCATCCACATGTATGTTGAATCCGGCTGCTGTGGCCCTGTAGCAAAAATCGAACTCCACGCCCCATCCCAGGGAGAAACTTTCGTCGAAAAATCCAATTTTTTCAAACACTGATTTCTTTATCAGCGGCGCAGTAAACTCCATCACCTTTACTTTCCGGATATCTCCGGTATTATGGCAGCGGCAAAGATTTATCCAGCAGTTAAATGATGGCGTAATAAAATGTACATCATCCATTTCGGCCAGTTGACAAATTCTGTCAACTGACTTCCTGCTGATAACGATATCTGAGTTCATCAGCCAGAAAGCGTCGAACCTGTTATAAAAATGTTTTACGGCAGCATTCCAGCCTTTGGTAAAACCTAGATTTGGCTGACGGTAAACTTCATTTTTAAAATCAGAATGAATGGTGGATCCATTATCAACTACAATAGCTTCGGGCAGCATAGCGCACATGTTGCGTGTCATGTCCGGAGTGTTGTAGTGAAGAATGAAAATCCCGATCTTCATTTTATAAATTTTACACAAAATAAAAACACGTCATGACGAATAGAAAGGACACAAAAAAAGCCCTGCATGTGCAGGGCTTCCAAACTTAAACTATGAAAACAAACAACTACTTATGTTTACCAGGCTTCTTGTCTTTTACCTTAATATCCTTCATCTCGATCTTTTCTTCTTTGGGAAGGGATTTATAAAAGTTTTCAGTACGTTTCACATAAGGACATCCGTTGTTATACAGCTGTTCGAGCTTATCATCCGGAAGGTCGTCGAGTGCTACGGTCTGAAAACGGCCATCGAGCAGGATGTTCATCCTGCCCGGGGCCTTAATTCCTGTTCTTTCAAAAAGTTTATCCATGATTATGACACTGCTGGTAATGTGGAACCGTCAAGAACTATGGTTCCGTTGTAGGTATAACCAGGCACAAAGGAATCCGTTTCAAAAGCGTATTCAAAGTGTTTGGTGTCGGCAGCTTTCTTTCCGGATTGTCCTTTAGGCGTGAAATGTACCGGGCGCAGCTCTGTGCCGTAGCACATGCGCGTACCGTCTTCTTCAGGTATGATCACAACGCCGTAACTGTTATTCAGGATGCGTGCCATGGCCCGCTGAGTGCCTTTCATACCTGGGATAATGAAGCTACCTTTCAATCTGAAAGATTTCGCTCCAGGATATTCACCCTGGCTTTCAGGATCCACAGAAATTGTTCCTGGTGCAGCAAATACTTTTATAAAGTTCTTGTCGGTGGCAAAAGTAAAACTACCCTGAAGAGCTACAAGTTCATCCATAGTTGTTGGAGTGGTTTGTGTCGGTATAGTCGGGTACGTTGCTATATGGCTACGCAAGCCTATATACATCACCTGTCCGAATCC
>JAKQKY010000069.1 GCA_029560415.1 Bacteroidota bacterium
GTATTTTCCATACCAGCCATAAAAGGAATAGAATTTGGAGCTGGTTTCAAGGCAGCAAAAATGATGGGTTCGGAACACAACGATTCTTTGGAAAATATGTCGGGTAAAACCGTAACCAATCATTCGGGCGGTATTGTTGGCGGGTTAACTAACGGGAATGAACTTGTTTTCCGCGTAGCAGTAAAACCTACATCATCAACACCGGCACAGCAGCGTTCATTAAATATTGAATCAGGTGAGATGGAAGATCTATCTGTAAAAGGCCGTCACGATCTATGCATTGCGCTAAGGGTACCTGTTGTGCTTGAAGCGGTGACAGCCTGCGTGTTGGCCGATCTGCTATTGCTTGAACAACATATTGCAAAGAGTTATTAATTTAATTATAGGAAACAAAAACGCCGGTTCATGAACCGGCGTTTTTTATTGAGATAAACTTTTTTATTGAATGATCATGACCGTACCTTTCATTTCAACCTTTCTGCCATTCTTATCCATTCCTTTTACGATCCATACATATACCCCAGGAGATTGTTTTTTGCCGAGGTAAGTGCCATCCCAACCTTTCAGCCATTTGTTGGTTTCAAATACCAATTCTCCAAAACGGTTAAATACCCTGAACCATTCCGTATAGGATATTCCCACCGGTATGGCCCTGAATACATCATTGATGCCATCGCCATTAGGAGAGAATGTATTTGGAACATAATAAGCTGGTCCGTCATAGATCTGAACATATACCGAATCGTAACCTATACAGCCACCAATATCAGTAACTTTTACCACGAACCTCTGGTCATTGAATAAAGTTGCCAACGGGTTTGCGATGGTAGAGAGGTTCAACGGGGTAGAAGGTGTCCATTCGTAATTAACGCCACCTGAAGCAAGCATCTGGTGCGGTGTTCCCCTGATGGCAATGGTATCATTACCCGCAAAGGCAGGAACCGGTGGTTGTACATAAACCCTTACCGTGTCTTTCTCAATGAAATTACAACCGTAATTATCTGTTACAGTGAGAATGAAGTCCTCTGTTGTATCGGGCCTTGCCACGGTAATATTGGTATGTGGCGTTTCCAGGTGCGTGGTGTCTGTCCATTCGTAATTAACAGTGCCCGACAGGTTACTTGCCGATCCGTTAAGTGTTGTTACTTTATTATCGTGACAAACATAGGCTGTTGGTCCGGCATCCGGAATCGGCCTGCGTTTAACCAATACAGTTATGGTATCCTCCCTGGCAGGGCAAACGCCCCATTTGGCATTTAGAATATAAGTAGTGGTATCGGATGGAGTAGCCGTTGCATTTTTAATGCTGTCATAATCGAGGGTATTTACCCTGATCGGATCCGGTATGGTTCTCCATTTAAAAATATTTGTTTGTGGATTTGTTCTTGGTTCAAATCTTACAGATTGGCCTTCGCAGATCACAGAATCCGGCCCCAGATTTATGTACATGGTATCGATCAGGATAACATTGGTGGCAGCATTGGCAATACAACCTTTGCTGTCTTTCACCCTGATATCAGGATAGTTTCCACCAGATACCACGAAGTTATTGGTAGCCTGGTAAGTAACTCCGTTGTCTACTGAGTATTGATAGGCAGGAGTTCCGCCAGCTGCAGTAATGGTGATGGTTCCGTCATTACCGTTACATGATCCCGAAGTGCTGGTGGCACTGGCAGTAAGCAATAAAGGTTCTGTTAATACCACGGTGATCTGTTTGGTACAACCCACATTATCTTTCACTTCAAAAATATACGTATTGGCAGTGAGTCCGGTAAATGTTCCGCTCGACTGGTAAGTTGCAAAAGGACTCAGCGCATACTGATATGGAGCCACACCGCCGGATGCAACAATATTGATCGTACCGTTGGCATCACCGTTACACACAGGAACTGTCCTGGTAAATGTAAGATTGATGGCCGGGTTTGATGTTAAGACCCTGGTATTTGTTCCAGAGCAACCTATCGCATCTGTAAAAGTTATGGTATAAGCTCCGGGTGCCAGGTTACTGAATGTAGCGCTGGGTTGTGGAGCACCACCATTCAATGAATACTGGTAAGGAGCCACCCCGCTGGTAGGCGTAACTGTTATGCTACCATCATTAATATTTGCACACACTGGATTAACTGCAGAAATGGTTGAAGTAAGGCTTGCACCCATTGCAACCGTACCTGTTACAGTGCCACTGCAACCTTGTACATCGGTAAATGTAACCGTGTGTGGGCCAGGTGCGAGATTACTGAATAATGCACCCGGTTGTGCCGGTCCGCCATCAATTGAATAGCTATATGGTGCAATTCCCGTTGAAGGAATCACATTCATGGTTCCATTGTTTACAGTTGGGCAACTGGTTCCGGTAGTGATCGTTGAAGCGATGAGGCTTACACCCTGGTTCACGGTAACCTGTGTGGTTCCGGTGCAACCCAGCACATCGGTAAAGGTCATGATATGCGTTCCCGCAGCAACGTTGGTAAAGATATTACTGGCTTGTGATGGAAGTCCGTCTATTGAATAAGAATATGGAGCAGTGCCTGTTGCAGGCGTAACTGTAATGGTACCGTCTGATACAGTTGGGCAGCTTGTACCAGTGCTGGTACCCGATCCCGTTATAACCGCTCCGGTTGCAACGGTAACTGTAGTAGTTCCAGAACAACCAACGGCATCGGTAAAGCCAACGATGTGTGCACCTGATGCAAGTCCGGTGAAGATGTTACTGGCTTGTAAAGCACCTCCATCAATTGAATATTGGTAAGGGGCAGTGCCGGTTATGGCGCCAACTGTAACAGTACCATTGCTTACCGTAGGACAACTGGTTCCTGTACTGGTTGCTGTTCCTGTAATAACAGCTCCGGTTGCAACAGTTACAGTTGTTGTACCACTACATCCGATTGCATCTGTAAATGTTGCTGTATGAGAACCTGCAGCAAGTCCGGTAAAAATATTACCCGGCTGGCTGGCTCCACCATCAATTGAATATGTATAAGGAGCAGTTCCGGTGGTAGGCGTAACCGTTACCGTTCCGTTATTCACTGCAGGGCAACTTGTTCCGGTACTGGTTGATGTACCGGTTAATGCCGCACCTGTAGAAACAGAAACAGTTGTAGTACCACTACATCCCGTTGCATCGGTAAAGGTTGCTGTATGAGAACCTGCAGCAAGTCCGGTAAAAATATTACCTGGCTGGCTGGCTCCACCGTCAATTGAATATGTATAAGGTGCTGTTCCGGTGGTAGGCGTAACCGTTACCGTTCCGTCATTTACCGATGGGCAACTGGTGCCTGTACTGGTAGACGTTCCAGTGATCGCCGGCCCGGCAGTTACCGTTACGGTGGCAGTTCCGGTGCAACCATTGGCATCTTTATAAGTTACGGTATGCGACCCTGCTGCAACACCTGTAAAAGTTGCTGAAGCCTGGAAAGCACCGGCATCCAGTGAATAAGTATATGGGGCTGTTCCACTAGTAGGCGTAGCCGTTATGGTGCCGTTGTTAACCGATGGGCAACTGGCACCTGTACTGGTAGCAGATCCTGCTATGGCAGTTCCGGCTGCAACCGTAGCCGGAGCAGTACCTGTACATCCGCTGGCATCTTTGAAAGTAACTGTATGTGAAGCGGCTGAAACGCCGGTAAATACATTGGATACCTGGAATGCACCACCATCCAGTGAATAAGTATATGGTGCTGTACCATTAGAACCTGTTGCAGTAATGGTTCCATTATTTACACCCGGGCAGGAGGTTGAAGCTGTGGTCACTGACCCGGATACTCCTGCTCCTGTGGTAATGGTAAATGTCTTGGTACCCGAACAGTTGTTCACATCTTTGATGGTCACTGTATGAGAGCCAGGAGTTAAACCAGTGAAAATATTACTGGCCTGTGAAGCACCACCATCAATTGAATACGTATATGGTGCCGTACCACTCGACGGGTTAATGGTGGCAGATCCATTGCTTGCTACTGAACAGGTAGCTTGTGTAAGCGCTGTTGTTGAAGTGATGGATGATCCTGTAAAAATGGTAATATTCCTGATGCCGGTACAACCAATGGCATCTCTTATATTAATTGTGTGGGCTCCTGGCGTTAAACCTGTGAAAGTATTACTAGCCTGGAAAGCACCTCCATCAATAGAGTAAGTATATGGAGCAGTGCCGCTGGTAGGCGTAATAGTTACTGCGCCATTGTTTACTCCCGGACAAGTTGTAGAAGTTGTGCTTGAAGTAGATGTAATGGCTGTACCCGCTGTAATAGTAAAGTTTACTGTACCGGTACATAAGTTTGCATCAGTGAAAACGATGATGTGGGGACCAGAAACAAGTCCGGTGTAAGCATTGCTTGCCTGGGAAGTTCCTCCATCCAATACATACGTGTAAGGTGCAGTACCTGCCGTTGGGGTAACCGTAACGGTTCCATTATTCAAACCAGGGCAACTGGTGCCAGTGGTTGTATTTGTAGAAGGTAATGTTCCGATATTGCTAACTGTTACAGAAATCGTGTTATTACATCCACCGGCATCCTGGGCAAAAACAGTATAGGTTCCCGCAGCAAGTCCTGTAAAAACATTTGATGCCTGTAAGGCTCCACCATTTATTGAATATTGATACGGAGCAACGCCACCTGCACCAACAGATACTGTAATGGTACCAGTGCTTAAACCACAAGTAGAGGGAGTAGTAGTAGCTGTTAAAGGCAATGTAGGTTGCCTCGTTACGTTTACTGTATCTAAACTAAAAATGGTTACAGTAGGGTCATCAATTTTTACATAACTGGTTTTCACTACGTAAACGGATGTACCGCTGGGTGGGCAAACATTGGCAAAACTCGTTGCAAAGGTATTGGCATCAACCCTAGTAGTATCACCTGTAGCTACTACAACACCAGCCGAATTTAATAATTCAACTTTACGGTATAATGTTGCCCCGGCAGAAGGGATAAAACGCCAAACTTCGTTCATGCCGATGCTACCCCATGGTGCATCACTGGCTTTGCGACCGGGAGCCATGATAGATTTTGTCTTAGTGATATCCTGCATGCCAACCATCGCCCGGCCTTCGTTCCAGGTTGTACAAATCTCTTTGTCAATAATGTCTACTTCCACTATTCCGGTTGATTCAAACAAAATGATCTGGTGAGTATTTTCAAATGAAGCAGTGCAATTAAACAGGGGTACTTTATAAAAACTAAAAACGAATTTCCTGTTGGGTGCCGTTCCGATGATATCATATTTGATTTGTCTTGTTGGTGACGTATTTGCCGCAGGGTTGATATCATGAAAAGGACCCATGATCAAGGCGCCATCAAACAATGTACTTGGAAGATCTTCGGGTGTTCCGGTAGTTGCACTTAAAAAACCATTGCTATTCAAAATTCCATAGTCAGAAAAACCATCCGCCAGCGACACATCAAATGTGATGGTACCATTGGTGCTCACGAGCAACTGATTGTATAATGTTCCAAAAAAGGGGAAATTAAAATTCAGGCTGATCGGCGTTGCAGAATACTTATCGTCGATATTGATGACAATAGGATTGCCCGGCAAATCTGGAGATGCATAAGGCCTGCATGCTGAAGCAGTGGTAAGATTCTGGAAAGTGTATGTGTCGCCCAAACTATGAATGTCGGGAAACTGGGCTGTTAAGGTAAAACATGTTGTATTACAACCTAATACAGTGTCTTTCGGACAAGTGTAGGATATGTTTTGTGATTTCGTGGTAATGAACGCAGCCAGACAGTAAGTTAGCAGTAAAATTCGTTTCATTTGTTTATATAGATATTGTGTAAAAAGTTAGCCATGAAGATAATTAATTTCCTTCGAATTAGCTTTAGTTTAACAAGCTGGTGAAAAGTTGTGATTAAACCATTATTATGGTAAAACCATGGCTGAAAGGGCAGGAGATTATTGTGAATCAATTCATTGAAACTCAGATGTAGCTTCAGAAGTTCCTGCTAAACTTTAAATCGTGTTGACAAAATAGACATCAATCCACAAGAAAAAAGTAAACGAATCAGAAGTTTGAAAAGATAATTTTCAATGATTTGACAAATTAGAAAATAGAATGTTGGTGAATGATGATTTTATTGAAAATTTTAGAAATCGTCAAAATTGAATGAAATAATCATTTTACTTCAATTTCATCCGCAAATAACCAGGCTTTATTGCCAGCTCCTGGTTCGCCCGGTGGGATCATTCCATAATTTTTAGCCACTACTTTTATGAATCGGGTTTGGCTATTGACCCTGCAGGCATACTCCAGGTTTTTGGTTCCTGATCGCTGGGGTTTTTCTTTCAAGGGGTTGAATTCTTTCCCATCGATACTCGTAAAAAAGGTTACAGATGCCGGCGCATAGATCCAGCTGCCTTTTTGTTCAAATGCGTGCAGGATAATACTGTCAACTGTTTTGTAGCTACCCAGGTCAATCACTGCTTCCAGGTCATTCCCGTTGAAACCGAGGAATTGGGCAGACCTAAGCATGCCTTTATTGTTTTGAATACCATCCACCAATGCAAACGCCCCACCTGCCGAATAACTTTTATTGGGCTCAACACGGAGAGTGATCTTTTTACCACTGGCCAGGTTTAAGTTGAATGACTGCCAGGTCCATTTGCTGATGATCTTATTTTTAGAATCGGTTAATGCAGCACCCCAAAGGCCACTCTGTTTGATCTCAATTGGTTGAGTGTAGGTAAAACTGGCATTGGTCGTACTGTCTATCACGTAGATGATCTTTCCATCTGGAAGCCTTGACTCCAATTTCCAGGCGATGCCTGTGTCGCCAGACCGGATTACGGCAGGCTGCAGATCATAAAATGCCGTGCTATAGTTTAATCCCCTGAATCGATATTGTGCCAAAATGCCTGGCAACCTTTTTTCAAAACCTGGCCAGTTTCTTTTTTCCTGCGGTGTCCACAACACTTCGGCCAAAGCAGCCATCCTGGGAAACAACATATATTCAAGTTTGGATGTGTTGCTGATGTATTCCGACCACATGTTTCCCTGTGCACCTAAAATGTATTTTGCCTGTTTTTCGGTAAGGATGGATGGAACAGGGTTGTATTGATACACATTTTCAATTGGGTTATAACCCCCTTGGGTAACCGAATCTTCATTCCTGCTTTGCTGATGATTGATGTACAAAGGATTTTCCGGTGTCATGATCACATAGTGATTTTGTTTTGCTGCGGCGATGCCACCTGCTTCACCCCGCCAGCTCATTACCGTAGCATTGGGTGCCAATCCTCCTTCAAGGATTTCATCCCAGCCGATGATCTTTCTTCCCTTGCTATTGATATATTTTTCAATTCTTGTTATGAAATAGCTTTGTAATGCATGTTCATCAGGCAGTGATTCTTTTTTCATTTTCTGCTGACAAACCGGACAGGTTTTCCATCTTTCTTTCGGGCATTCATCACCACCGATATGTATATACGCAGATGGGAAGAGCTGGATAATTTCATCCAGTACATCCTCGTAAAACCGGTAAGTGCTGTCATTGCCGGCACAAAGCACTTCATTTGATACGCCCCAGGTTTCCATTACCTTGTAAGGTCCTTTGGTGCAACCCAGGAAAGGGTAGGAACTTAGTGCGGCGAGGCTATGGCCGGGTATGTCTATTTCAGGGATCACATTAATATGCCGGTCAGCTGCATATTGAACCACTTCTTTGATCTCTTCCTGTGTATAAAACCCGCAGTATTTTTTCCCGTCGTACACATCACTTCCATACCTGCCGGATAACGTTTGAGCTCTGCAACTACCCACTTCAGTTAGTTTGGGGTATTTTTTTATTTCGATCCGCCAGCCCTGGTCTTCGGTTAGATGCCAGTGAAAATTATTGAATTTATAAAGTGCCAGGTAATCGATGTACTTTTTTACCTCTTTCACCGAAAAAAAATGACGTGCTACATCCAGGTGCATACCACGATAGGCAAAACGGGGACGATCTTCAATGGATAATTGCGGAACCTGCAACTGTTTATTGGCGGGGTTTACAGGCAGCAATTGTATCAGGGTCTGTATACCATAAAAAACGCCAGCCGCATTGTCACCGGCAATATAAACTTCCTTTTCATTGATGTGCAGGTTGTAAGCGCCCGGTAAAGGTTGGTCTAATCTTTCATAATTTAATACGATAGACTGCTGATTCGTTTTCTTTGTACCTACCGGTAAGGAGTACCCGTAAAATTGCATCAGGTAATCATTCAGAAAAGATGCTTCCTTTTCAAGATTACTTCCTTCCAGCACAATGGTTGTCTGAGGAGAAAGAATGAAATTCCCTTTCCCCATGGTCATTGAAACCGGCGCCGGTACTAACGGTAATGGAGTTTGGGCATTTACATCCAATGAATGTATAAATACAAACAGTAAAAATTTCAGTTTCATATTTCGAATCATCTTATGGTTACTGAGTAAAATTAACCCAGGTTATTTTTTCTGAACGGGTAGGGTGATCTTGCTTTTATGTTCTGCATCATGGTATAACCTGATGGTAGCTTTTTTAAAATCATGCGCTTCGGCAGCAGCGATATACATCGACTGTTGTGGATTCCTGTCTACCAGGGGAAACCAACTGCTTTGAACCTGCACCATAAGTTTGTGACCTTTTTTAAAGGTATGGGCCACATCGTTCAAACTAAATTTTACCTGGGTCACGACGCCCGGTAAAAAGGCTTCCGGTTTTTCCAGGCTGTTCCTGAATTTACCTCTCATCACTTCAGCTCTTACCAGTCGCTGGTATCCGGCCATCTGGAATCCGCGGGGTGCATTTTTAAAATTGGGCTCATTCTGTGGTAATACATCGATCAGTTTTACAATGAAATCGGCATCAGTACCGGTGATGCTTACCTGCAGATCGGCAGTGATCTCCCCGGTTAAGGTAAGGTCTTCAGTAAGCTCTGCAGTCTCATAACTCAGCACATCAGGGCGCATAAATGCGAAGCGCTGGTCTTCGGCCATATAATCGTTGTTGCGGGAACCATAAAATCCACTGGTATACGGTACCGGTTTATTGGGATCGCTTACATATTCATCAAAGCCTGTTGTTTCATTATTCGTTGTGATCTTTTGTTGAGCGTTTAGATAAAAATCTGTTTGTACAACATTGGCTGGCGGCCAGCTGGGATACGAGGTCCATTTGTTGGAACCGGTTTCAAAAACGGTTGCTTCTGATGCAGTGAAACTGCCTTTATCTTTTAAATAATAATTAAAGAAGGTAGCTTCAAGGCTGTCCTGGAAATATTTACTCGTGTTGGATCCAAAATCATGCGTGGCAAATTGTTTCCACTCTTTACTTTCCCATGCACCATGCGTCCAGGGCCCCATCACTAAAAAGTTTTTGTTCTTTGCCGAACCTTTTTCAATGGTTTGATACGTCTTCAAAGCGCCAAATAGATCCTCTGCATCAAACCAGCCACCTACAACCAAAGTGGGTACAGTAATATTTTTTAAGTGATTCCTGATATTCCTTGATTTCCAATATTCATCATAGGTGTCATGCTGCAGGTACTCGTTCCAGATAGTAGATTTGTTATTGAAATATTTTTCTGACTGCGTATTTTTAACCGGACCGAGCCGCAGGAAAAAATCATACATATCTTTTGTATTAAATGAAAATACCTGTGAACCGTAATCTTTAACCGGGCCCTTCCTTTCTTTCCCATAATAGTTCATGAAATTAAAATTGTCCATGAGAAAAAAGGCTCCGTTATGATTCACATCGTCGCCGGCAAATTCGTCGGTAATCGGCGCTTGCGGACTAACAGCCCTGATCGCCGGATGTGCACCAGGCAATGAAGCAGTAGCATAAAATCCCGGGTATGAAATTCCATAAAGTCCAACCCGGCCATTGTTATTTTTTATGTTTTTCAGCAACCATTCAACCGTATCATAGGTATCACTGCTTTCATCAACATCCGATTTCGATTTTTTAACTGGAATGTATGGCGTTACTTCCAGGTTTATACCTTCGCTCATATAACGGCCTCGAACATCCTGGTAAACGAAAATGTATTTTTCTTTCATCAGGGTTGGGTTAGGTCCGATTCGTTTCGAATAATTTGTGTCGCCATACGGAGCCGATGAATAGGGCGTTCTTTCCATGAGGAATGGATACGTCACCGAATTGTCTTTAGGCATGTAAATGATCGTGTATAATTTCTTTCCATCCCTCATCTGGATGACCGTATCCATTTTTATAAAATTTTCTTTTACAAAATTGTTGTCGTTTTGCGCTATAGAAGAAAGGCTACAGAATATTAGCAGACCCGAAATTAAAAGTTTCATATCATTAAGGCATTACTGGTAAAAGGAAAGAAGTTTGATTTGATTCGGTATGATGAATGCGCACATCGCTTTTTATAAAATCTGCATCATTGGCCTCGTAGATATTCATGAACTGTTGTGGATTTCTATCAGTTAATGGAAACCAGCTGCTTTGCACCTGTATCATGAGGCGATGTCCTTTTTTGAAGGTATGGGCTACATCCGGCAATTCAAATTTTACGTGATAGGGTTTTCCCGGAACAAAAGCTTCGGGATTTTCAAAACTATTTCTGAATTTTCCTCTCATGATCTCGGCTCTTACCAGCATCTGGTATCCACCCATCGGGTAGTCCTTGCCGTTACCAACAATGCTGTTTTCATAACTGAATGTATCCGGAAATACATCGATCAGTTTCACTACAAAATCGGCATCAGTTGTGGAAATGGAAGTTACCAGGTCTGCGATAACGGGGCCTGCAAGGGTAAGGTCTTTGCTTAGTTCATCCATTTCAAAACTAAGTACATCGGTTCTGGATGAGGCAAAGCGCTGATCATCGGTCATGTATTCCCGGGTGCGTTCTGTTTGCACTCCTTCGGTATAAGGAACCGGGTGAGCAGGATCGCTGGTATATTCATAAAATGTATTTCCTGCATTCGGGTTGGCACTTTTTTTCGATCCCATTTCATCTGCAAACTGAAGGCGGTTTTTATCTGCCAAAACTATTTTTTTGTTTTGAACTGCGGCAGGTGGCCAGGATGTGAATGTTTTCCATTTATTTTCACCGGTGAAAAATATATTGGCTTCAGCCAATGCATCTACATTGCCTTTGTTCTTCAGGTAATAATTGAAGAAAGGGATTTCGATCTGTTGCTGATAATAGGCCGATGTATTTGAACCAAACCGTACATTTCCAAGGTAAGAACCTTCGCGGCTCCATTGCCCGTGGTACCAGGGCCCCATCACAATTTTACTGTTTGTTTGCGGGCTTTGACTTTCACAGGCTTTATAACTGTTCCAGGCTCCCCAGCAATCTTCAGCATCAAAGAGTCCGCCAACCCATAACATGGCCGGCTTCACATTGTAAATCCCGCTTCTTGCATTTCGGGATTTCCACCAGGCATCATAGTTGGGATGTTTCATCATTTCATGCCAGAAAGCAATGCTGTCGCCGATCATGGCTGATAAATTTTTAAGCGCACCTGCTTTTAGAAAAAATGCATAGTTATCTTTAATAACGGGCGTATATCCTTCACCGTAGTCTTTTGTGGGTGCCGGGTGTGGTTTGCCAAAAGATGAATAAAAGAAAAATCCATCCATGGCAAAGAAAACGCCCTTGTGGTGGAAATCATCTCCAATGAACCAATCGGTAACGGGTGCCTGCGGACTTACCGCCTTAATAGCCGGATGCCCGCTGAGTGCTGCCTCTGTAGCATAAAAACCAGGGTAAGAGGTTCCTAACACACCAACCTGGCCATTGTTGTTCTCAATGTTTTTCAACATCCAGTCTACCGTATCCCAGGTGTCACTTGCCTCATCAATGTCGTTACTGGTTTTTTTCTCTTTTATAAAAGGTCGTACATCTTCAAATTTACCTTCACTCATATAACGGCCACGTACATCCTGTATCACCATAACATAACGCTCTTTGATATATGCAAACCTGAAGTTATTCCAATAACCGGCATATGTATCTTCCCCATAAGGGTAACAGGAATAGGGTGTACGCATCATTAAAAAAGGATGCTTTTCTGACTGGTCTTTGGGAATGTAAAAGGTTGTGAACAGCTTAATGCCATCCCGCATCGGGATATATTTCTCCACTTTGGTATAGTTGTTCCTGAACCATGTACTGTCGGCATTTTGTGCCCATGAAAAAACACTGCTGCTGATGCATACCAGAAAAATCACAATCCTTTGCATATTATACATATTTTAGTATGCTAATGTAACGAAACTAAGTCACTATTATCATGAATAAACAGGAAGAGATCATCAGCGGTTTTTATGAAGCATTTCAAAAAAGAGATCATCGTGCGATGAATGCATTCTATCACACAGACATCGTTTTTTTTGATCCTGTATTCGGTTTACTGGAGGGAGAAAAAGTCAGGAAGATGTGGGAGATGCTGTGTACGAATGCCAAAGATTTTCGGCTTGAGTTTGGAAACATTACTGCATTGGATGATGAATATTATACCTGCGACTGGATGGCATCCTATACTTTTTCCAAAACCGGCAGAAGGGTGATCAATAAAGTAAAAGGGCATATGCGGCTTGCTGATGGTAAGATAGTTGAACACAGCGATGGATTCAGCGTACATAAATGGAGTATGCAGGCATTGGGATTCAGTGGCTGGCTGCTTGGATGGAATTCTTTTTTTCAGAACCGGATCAAAAGATCGGCGAGGATGAGTTTGGAGAAGTTTATGGGGGGGAGGGGATACTAGATGCTGGATACTGGATACTGGATACTGGATGCTGGATGCTGGATGCTGGATGCTGGATGCTGGATGCTGGATGCTGGATGCTGGATAGATCATTCAATTAGGAACAGAATCATAATAACTATGAACCAATATCCAGAAACTAGTATCCAGCATCCAGTATCCAGAGCTTCTGCTTCCTCCCTTCCATAAACAAACAAAGCCATCCTGAATATTCAGAACAGCTTTATACGTATAATCTTTTCATCAGATCTTATTGACCCAAATGTTCTTTGATCTTGTCTTTGTGTACGATCGCTTCT
>JAKQKY010000095.1 GCA_029560415.1 Bacteroidota bacterium
GCTCTGCGCTTATTAAAGATCCTCAATCAGCTGTAGCGCCACACATCCTCGTAAACATGAAAACCTGCCTGGCCGAATTAATTGCCAACAAGCCCGTGCAATATATTTTGGGAGAAGCCTGGTTTTACAACATGAAATTAAAAGTAACGCCAGCTGTGCTCATCCCCCGCCCAGAAACAGAAGAGCTGGCAGATGCAGCCATTACCTGGTTACGATTGCAAACATTAAAATTGATCAACGTATTGGAAATAGGAACCGGCAGCGGTGCCATTGCCATTGCCCTGAAAAAACTTGTTCCGGGCATACAACTAACGGCCATGGATAATAGCCGCGAAGCATTGGTTGTTGCAGCAGAAAATGCCAGGAACCAGCAAACGAACATTCAATTTGCAGAACAGGATTTTTTAGATGAAAAAGCATGGGATGCGATGGGCTCCTTTCAGTTGATCATCAGTAATCCACCTTATATTCCTTTGCGTGAAAAAGCAGGAATGGACAAACACGTTACCCAATTTGAACCTTACGGGGCCTTATTTGTACCAGATGAAAGGCCCTTGTTGTTTTATGAAAAGATAGCAGATTTTTGCAGCCATCACCTCGATGTAAATGGAATGGTCATGCTGGAAACACATGAAGATCTTGCGGAGGAAACAGGTGAATTATTTAACAAGAAACAATACAAAGTGACCATTAAAAAAGACCTCCAGGGAAAAAACAGGATGCTGATGGTTACTCGCTGCCGCTAACCGTTGCCGATGTAGTGGCGCCTAATTTTCGGGCCACTTTCATCACCCGTACAATTTCGCCCCATTGTGCTACAGAATCTGCATTGATCACAACAGCAGGCTTGATGCTATCGCCTTCATTAATATATTTACGCAATACCGATTCAAGGGAATCAGGATTTATTTTACGCGATCCAACAAAATAATTTTTCTTTTTATCTACACTCACCACCACACTCTGTTTTTGCTTGGTATCGCTTTTCGCCCGGGGCACACTCATCTTTATCACATTCGGATTTGCAAGCGTAGAGATCATTAAAAAGAACATCAGGAGTATGAACAGGATATCGTTCAACGGACCTGTATCTACTTCCGAATGCTCATCCCTCAATCTTGTTTTTCGTAAACTCATTATGTGTTATTGTGTATGATCTGTCTTCCCAATTTTACATTCTACATTTTACATTCAATATTTTACATTTTATATTCCCCTACCTTGTAGGTTCCTGCAAAATATCTAT
>JAKQKY010000124.1 GCA_029560415.1 Bacteroidota bacterium
CAAGGTCTGTAATTTGATAACCCAGGTTTAGAAAATGCTCCAATAAGATCTGTTTATATTGAAATCCTCCATGATCTGATGCTATTGCTACTTTCATGTAATGCTGTTTGTATAAATATAACAAAAAGCTTCGCTGCAGACTGCAACATTTTTTTTCTTATCACTGGCGCAGGCCTCACAGTGGCACAGATCTCTCACCTCTGCCTTGTTCTTACATAGCTATAATGGAACAGCAGGTATAAATTTATTATATACCAGTAATGAATGGCAGCAACTGAAAAACCTTCGCCAAATGGTATTACTGGCTTAAAATGAGTTTTAGCAAAACAATAGTGTGCGTTTTTTATCTTTTTATATTCAACCACTCTTTTTATTGCCCGCAACAGCACTGCATCCCGTAAATAATAAGTAGTATGCAGTTACTATTTTGTAATCACCATTTACCGGGGAATATTTATGAAAACAATTGCTGCCTGCATATTAAGTATTTTATTTTTCCATCCGGCATTGCTCAAGGCCCAGCCGGTAATCAATAACATTGCTGTTAATGGCGGTAACATTGCCCGGTTCAACAAACTCGAGATCATTACCACTATTACCGCATCGTACAGCAATCCCTACAACTATGATGAGATCGTTCTGCAATGTATTTTTACGGCACCTTCTGGCCGAAGAGATACTGTAGATGGTTTTTTTATGCAGGATTATATTCTCAGCAATGGCAATCTCACGGCAACAGGTACCGGCAATTTCAGGATGCGCTATTCCCCCAATGAAACCGGCAGCTGGAGCTACACGCTCAGTTGTACCAACAGCAGCGGTTCCGGCAGTTATCCAACTCAAAACTTTCAATGTACCGCATCCGGCGAAGCTGGCTTTATCCGCAAAAACAGCAGTAATTATTTAAGCTTTGATAATGGGAGCCCCTACTTCCCTATTGGAGAAAACATGGGCTGGCAAAACAGTAATGTGGTAAATGATTATACCAGCTGGCTGGGTAACCTCACCGCCAACAGCGGAAATTTTATCAGGGTTTGGATGGCCAGCTGGGCTTTTGGCCTGGAATGGAAGAACAACTATAATGGTTTTGCAGGATTGAAAAAATACAAGCAGACCAATGCATTTTATTTCGACTGGCTGCTGGACTACTGCAAACAAAACGATGTGTATGTAATGGTTACCCTCAACAACCATGGACAGGTGTCTACGGGCGTTAACCCAGAATGGACCGACAATCCTTACAATGCTGCCAATGGCGGACCGGCCACCAATACCTGGGATTTTTTTACCAATACCACAGCGAAAAACCTGCACAGGAACCGACTGCGCTATATCATTGCCCGGTATGGATATTCGCAGGCAGTACAAAGCTGGGAACTGTTTAATGAAGTGGACTGGACAGACCAGTTTGAAAGCAGAAAAACAGACGTTAAAAACTGGCACCAGGAAATGGCGGATTATATCAAAAGCAAAGACGTGTATAAGCATCTTGTAACCACCAGCTTTGCAAAAGATGTGCATGATCCTGCCACCTGGAACATTACCAATATCGATTTCAGCCAAACGCATTATTACATCGACGCACCCAATATCGAAAATACCATTGCTGCAGGTGTACAAACCTATTTAAGCAATTATCCAAAACCCACCCTCAATGGAGAGTTTGGCCTTGGGCCGGCGGGGAGTGTTTTATCAACCAACGATCCATCAGGTGTACATATCCACAATGCATTATGGGGCACTGCTTTTAGCGGGGCCCTGGGCAGCGGACTGAGCTGGTGGTGGGATGATTATATACAGCCACGAAACCTCTATCCTTATTTCAAACCCCTGGCTGCTGTAATCAATAGCATTGAATTAATGCAAGGCAATTATAAAAAAGCGGTTGCTACCATTACAGGCGGGGGCACGGCTGATGCCAGTATTGTACCCGGTGCCGACTGGGGTACTGCACCAGCAGCAAATTTCAATATTGATACAACCGGAAATATCAGTCCTGCTGCTGCACAGCTATCCAAATTCATCTACGGAAGCGTTTACAATACCCAATATCGCAACCCACCCAGTTTTAGTGTAAGCTATCCTGTTGCAGGGCAGTTTAAAGTGGTAACCGGTGGCAGTACCGGCACTGCACCCAAAATAAGTATTTTGGTAGATGGCGTGGAAGTATTGAACACGAATACTGCCATCAATTCCACCTATAGTGTTAATATCAGTGCCGGCGCTCATACCATTAAAGTGGATAATCCTGGCACCGACTGGTTCCTGGTATCCAACTATGTGTTCACCAATATCGGTTCACCACTCAGCACTTATGTTCTTAAAGCAGCCGACAGTTCAAAAGCAGCCGGTTATATCATCAGCAATAACTACAACTGGAAATATTTGCAAAGTACCGGGGTACCGGCCGCCGTTAGTGGTGCCATTTTAAGATTACAGCATCTTAAAAACGGGCCCTGCAGGGTTGATTTTTACAGTTGCAGTACCGGCCTGGTCATAAGCAGTTTTAATGGGTTTATTAGCAATGGGGCCCTCTTTGTACCCTTGCCTGCAATTGCCTGGGACCTTGCTTTTACAATAACCAGCAATGTGTACCTGTTCAACGGCAATGGCAACTGGAGCAATGCTGCTAACTGGCTGTACAACGCAAAGCCACCTGCGGTGTTACCTGCCGGCGGGGAGATCATTATAGACCCGGTTGCGTCAGGCGAATGCGTGCTGGAGGGGGCACAAACTGTTAGTGAAGGTTGCAAAATAACGGTGCGGCACAATAAGAAACTGCAGCTGAATGGAAGCCTTACCATTCAATAGATTTGTCTATTCATATCAACTCACACAGGCGCAGGTCCGTTCCTGTGCCTTGTGTTGCTTAACTTGCAGGAATAGCTTTTCAATACTGGCAAATCTCCCCACATGTTACTTATTGTTACTTTACAGTATGCAATAAGCTGTATAATTAATTTTATAGACAAGTGAAGGATGGCAGCTGGCCAGAGACACAACTGATAGCAATCACGCAGTAAACAGGCCCTCACACGTTTGTTTCGATATCAAGTTTCTTTAGTATTTTAAAATGGGCTTTAGCGCTTTTCAAAAATGATTTTCCTCTTTTGTAATCCCAGCATTCTATACCCCTTCTGCGATTCAACACTGATATCCGGTATAAAACTTTCCAATGTTGCAAAATAATCGCATATGCCTGGAACAGGTTATTTCCATTACCATAAATATGGTGCGGTTCAGCGCCTGTTCCATTAAATTCAAGTATAGAAAAATCCTTTCCCTCTTTTAATGATTCGACAGAAGCACATTTGATATCGTATCGGCCATAATAAAAATGTTTTGTGTAAAGGCTTATGTCATCAAAAATTTGTAATAACCTATCGTCTTTTTCGTGCTCAAGGCTTACCAATTTTCCACCACGGCTGAGGTTCAATGCATAAGATAAAATATAGACAGTTCCTGAAGGGATAATGGCCGTTAACCTGCCGGCATGTTTCATTTTCATCTCCTGTAAACGAAAGCTGGTCCTTGGATAATGATCAATCAATTCACCTAAAGTACAGCGTCCATCGCCAACCACCTGTAAATATTCTTTTTTTACAAAGCCAGTTATAGTTCCCTTTTCTTCGCCGGGAAAACGATAATAGAATACACTTACTTCTAATGGATACACTATTAACTGCTGAACAATATAATTGGATGGCATTTTTTCATGGTAAGAAATCAATTCTGCAAGAGAGGTTATTTTGCGGAACATAAATCCCATCATTCCTTTATCGGGTTTTACTGCCAGTGGATAAGAAATGCCACTTTCTTTTATTTT
>JAKQKY010000135.1 GCA_029560415.1 Bacteroidota bacterium
GAACTATTGCGCAGTGGGTGGCATCGTGCGCTGTATCTGCCTGCCCCGTAAACATAGTTGCGGGGGGTAATCCCGACTTAGAAAATGTTTCCGCTATGGCGGTATTACATTTTCTTTGTCGATTACGCATTAACGAATCAAGTAATATATTATTGATTATTAGAAGATAACGATTTATTAGGCCAATTGCTAGGCAATAGAAGCATTTAATGCGTAATAAGGGATAAACCGGGAGAACCCGCTTCATCGATAAACAATATCATCCCGAATTATATCAATGTTCTTGCCTGCAGCAAAAATCTACAGCATATCACCCCGTTGGTAATTCACTATCCTGATTATCAATCCTGCCTTATTTTTCCAATATCATCTTGCCATTATAAACTCCGGTCGCCGTGGTCATCCTGTAAAGATATACCCCCGCAGGGAGATTACCGGCATCAAAGGGGACAATATATTCCCGGCCCTTATCAGCCATGCCTTCGTACAAAATACCGAGTTGTTTGCCTGAAATATCATACACTGTCAGGGTCACCCAACTTACTTCGGGTAACATAAACATCACCGAGGTGATTTCGCTGAATGGGTTGGGATAGTTTTGCAACAAGACTTCTGAAACAGGTGCTTCCGGTACTGCAAGCGACTTCATACCGGCACACCCGCCGCAATTTGTGCTGTGATTCCAAAATGAATTCTGAGCCGAAAAAATTTCTTTAGCTATAAAAACGCCGGTAAAGATATTGGGGCGGACTGTCCTCGCATCCTCTGTGTTAAGCGAATAATCAATCCCTGCAGGTTTACCTAAGTATAATTTTCCCCACACCATAGCGCCTTTTTTAAAAGTAACGTGGTTCTGAACATAAATCAACAGTGGAACATCTTCAGGATTGACAGTAATTAATTGCCCGCCGGTGATGCCATTTGGATATCCTGCCCCGCGAATCCGGATTTTCGCACAAGGCGTAAAGTGAACCGTAGCGCCATCGCCAATGGTAAGGCATCCGCCAATGTTCACTATTCCGCTGCCAAATGTTACATCAGCATTTTTACCGATTTTAACATCTCTGTAAACCGAATCGCTCAGTGTTACAGTGGCATTATCAGGCACAGTAACATTGATGATGCCGGGATAAGGATTAGATTCAAATACCGGCAATAGTGCTGCTGATGGCGTATTATTGGCCACAGCCAGTGAACTGCTGGCATCCACGGGAATCTGCGTAGCTCTTGCAAAAGTACCTGTTGCAGTTACCAAAGAGGATTCTTTGATATCAACTCTGCCATCACCTGTCTTCATTACTCCCAAACCACCCGAATTCACCGTTGTTTTTTTCAGCTCAATGCGGTCTTTTGCCAGCATCACATAGGCCGAAAGCAGATCGGAAGTGTCCGCATTAACAGTTATAGTGTCTTCAGCATAACAGCCCCAGAAATTAGTTACTACCACAGAGTAATCCCCACTTGCTGCCACATTGATTGAGGGCGTTGTCTCATCGGTGGACCACAGGTAAGATATTGCCGGCATGCCTGTAACATTCGCCGTCAGCTGTACCTGGTCTCCCCCACAAAATAACCCTTCAGAGATAATGTCAGTGGCAATTTTCCCGCTACGCGTCACCTTTTGTGTACATCTGTACACATAACCGTTTTCATATATTACTGTCCAGGTAACTATTACAGTACCTACCGGAAAAATCGTCGGCTGGTCGTTGGTTATCTGCATAGGTGATTTGTGAGGACGCATCATGCTGAGAAGATTAAAAGCAGAATCCTCGTAACAAATAATCAAATCAGGAGGGCAGATAAATATATTATCTTCAGCAGGTGCCGCAGGACATGCGTCAAAGTCTGTATTTAGATACCAGTTGGTATGTTTCCCCGAAAAGACAGATCTTGCCATAAATATGCCATAGAAAACAGCTGGATTGGTCGGTTTGGAATCTGCTATCACCAGGTCATGGATAATAGTATCGGGCGTGTTGTACCTGCCCAGACAGAAAAAGCCATTCACATGAGCGCCTTCAGCCACCGTCATTACCTGATTGATAAAGAACCATACAGATAGTGTATCAGGATTGATGGTAACATTTTTGTGCAGTATCATTTTATCATCGATGCGTAGTACCCCGCATTGTTCAAATTTTATTGTTGATCCGTCACCAATATCAAATTTTTTATCAATGTTTACCACAGGTTTTGTAAAAACAACCGTAGCGTTCGTCCCGACTACTATTTCCTTGTACAGCGTATCATTCAGGTAAACTGTCAGGTTATTGGGAACATGTACTGATTGTGCTCCTATATATGGCATAGGCTGAAAAGCAGGCCAGGAAAATAATGCCGGGTCATAGGTAGCGTCAACCACTGAACTTGTGCCGTCAATAAAAATATTATCACCTTCGGCGTAAGTACCCGATGCAGTAATAAATGAATTATCCCTCACTTCAATCTTGCCTCCGAGTTTCTTTACTCCCACTCCGCCACTGTATACGGTTGACTTTTTCATGACCACCCGGTCTTTAGCCAGAATTACATAATCACGTATGTCCGTGATGGCGATGACCTGTACCTGATCAGGAGCTGCATTGCCGCAATCATCCGCCAGATGCCAGGTACGGGTGATAATATTGGAGCCAGGCACCATCACATCGGTAAAAACGGCCTGTAACCCCATGGAACAATTATCCCATTCATCAATAACATCTCCTGTCAAGGCAACATCTGCCCCGGAAGCATTATACGCTGTAGAAGTGATCATAAAATCGGATGGTGCGGTAAAAGCCGGTGCAATTGTATCAACCACCGTAATGATTTGCTGCTGAACAAGGGCATCATTACCATTAACATCCATCAAAGACCATGTCCTGGTAATAACCTGGGATGCGCCACAATTGCCTTCGGCGTAAGCATCCGTATAAGCAGCCTGTAAAGCCTGGCAATTGTCCCACTCATCTGTAACATCGCCAGTAAAGTTTACCGAAATATCATACTCGCAGTTCATGCCGGCATATACTGTTAGGTCAGCAGGATGCGTAAAGGTCGGCACAACATGATCTTCAACTGTAACCAATGCAGTACATGTCGCTGTATTATTGCTATTATCCGTTACGGTCAATATCACAGGGTTCGGGTTGGTGGTCATATCTGCACAGGAAAAATCAGTCTTGCTAATAGCCAAATGTGAGATACCGCATGCATCGCTGCTGCCGTTATCCACCTGAGATGCGCTAAGGGTGGCATTTCCTGTGGCATCAAGTGCAACGAACACATTCTGGCATACTACTGTGGGCGGTGTATTATCAACTACTGTTACCAAAGCTGTACAGGATGAAGCATTGCCATGGATATCAGTAACGGTAAGCACTACAGGATTAGGATTAGTGAGAATATCTTCACAGATAAAATTTGTTTTGCTCAAGGACATACCGGCAATACCGCAGGCATCGCTACTGCCGTTATCCACCTGGGATGAGCTAAGGGTGGCATTTCCAGTGGCATCAAGTGCAACGAACACATTCTGGCATACTACTGTGGGCGGTGTATTATCAACAACTGTTACCAAAGCTGTGCAGGATGAGACATTGCCATGGATATCAGTAACGGTAAGCACAACAGGATTAGGATTAGTGAGAATATCTTCACAGCTAAAATTTGTTTTGTTCAAGGACATACCGGCAATACCGCAGGCATCGCTGCTGCCATTATCCACCTGAGATGTGCTAAGGGTGGCATTTCCTGTGGCATCAAGTGCAACGAACACATTCTGGCATACTACTGTGGGCGGTGTATTATCAACAACTGTTACCAAAGCTGTGCAGGATGAAGCATTGCCATGGATATCAGTAACGGTAAGCACTACAGGATTAGGATTAGTGAGAATATCTTCACAGCTAAAATTTGTTTTGTTCAGCGCCAGGCCAGCAATACCGCATTCATCAGAGCTACCCTGATTAACCTGGTAAGGAAAAATCTCCACTGTCCCCATACTATTCAGCGAAACAGTGATATTCTTACCATGGGCAACAGGAGGAGTGATATCCTGTACCATAACAACCGCCTGACAGGACGCAGCATTTCCACTGCTGTCGGTAACCGTCAGGGTAACCACATTGGGCCCGGCATCAGCACAGGTGAAATACGATGGAGAAACAGTAATGCCGGCAATTCCATCATTATCGGTGCTTCCATTATTTACCTGCGATGCAGTAATAGTGGCACAACTGTTTCCACGGTGGGTTGCCCACGCCAGGGCATTAATATAAAGGCGCTGCACATTAACATCCGAAAGACATCCGGAGCCGGCATAGTTTCCGGCGTGATTGAAACCCACCACTCGCCCGGCCCCAAAATCTCTGACAGCAACAGCCGCAGAACCATTCTGGTCGGTCATTATTGCTGTAGCAGGGTTGGTTGCATAAGGCCTTATCGGACCGATGTTAGCCCCGGCATAAAAAGAAAACGATTCAGGCAATCCGCTCAGGACAGGGTGCGTAGCCGCGCTCGGTACTTTTGTATAATTCATAAAATTGGAAGTAGCGCTAACTCTTTTAATTATAATTATAGGTTCCATAGTAATCTGCGAGGTATTCCAATCCACATTATTGGCATCCCATTCATTATGAATAAAAGCTTTGCCCTTGTTAAGAACAAAATCCACCAAAGCATTTTGACCCGACAAAGGTAAATGATCGTTATATGTTGTTCCATTCAGGTGTATGACGGCAGCAAATTCATCCAGCGCAGGATTGGCACCATCCCACTGATACTCGGGAACTGCAGGCATAGTAACTACGTAACCGGCCGCCTGAATGGCATTTCTTAAACTCAATGTATGCGCATTAATAACATCCCATAACAAAAGTACACGTTCGCCGCCACAGCCACCGCCAGAGCTTAAGTTAACGTTTATATCCTTGCACAAAGCAATAGGCATTACGGTGTCTGCATCCTGAGCATTTGTATTGTTGTTAAAAATCCATATCATGACAACTAATACACTACAGAGTATCCTGCTCATCTTTTGGTGGGCAACCTTTATTCTTAAAAAATGTAGAAAGTTTTGAGTAAATTTCTTCATAGTATATATATTTTATTCTTATATCGAACACTTGATTTACACAGCTTATATATCTTTTCTAACAAGTTAAATAAATAATTATTTGTTAATGTTTATCATCATATTCTGTGATTAAATCCAATTTTTGCTCATGTTTATCCATAAATTTGGCTAAAAGTACTAAAATGAAATTAAAAAAGCAAATTTATTATCATATTTAACTATAAAATTTTGACTAATAAATCATTCTGATAATAAATAATTTTATTAAACCCATAATACGCATTAGAAATTTTCTATTTTGGAATTTGGGATAAAAAAAATCAATCATTACAATCTTGTATTCAATAAAATATAATTCACTTTATAATGCGTAAACGACTAAGAAAATGTAATCCCTTAAAGCCGGGGACTTTTTCTAAGTCGGCCTGCCTGCTGCAGGCAGAGGTTACCCCCCGACACTTCATTTGCGGGACAGACAGATTCAACGCACTATCCAGCGCACTACACAATAGTTCACTTCGTTCCTGTTGCGCAATCTGGGTTAAAATCATAGAAACTGTTTTGAATTTTCATTAGCAAGTTAAAAATTTAAATTATTTCGGTCAGGCCGAGCCGACCATGCATTGAAAAAATATTCCTTCCCGTGAACCCCGCTTAGACAAGCATGAAAAATCGTGATGCTCAGTGTAACTCAATTGCATATTTATAACTGAGGCAGAAAAGCAACGGAAACAAATTATTTCAAAATCCAAACGGGTTCATAATAAACTTGCAAATTAAAAAATCATCAAAGAATATATCCATCCATAAAAAGATAATAAAAACAAAAGGCTCATATATGCATTTTTCAATACTAAAAAAGTCTGCAGGGTATTTTCATACTGTAAAACAGATCAATAAACCTACATCGAAGTTGACAGAACTAAAAATTTACCAATTGTCTCTTATTTGTTAATACGAACAAGAAAACAATCGTACACCAATGAAATTGATAGTATTTTAAATAAGTACCAATAAGGACGTTCTCTGTAAGGCTTTTGGATCAGACAAGTCATGCTAAACCATTGCCATAACAGGAAGATGAACGTTCCATAGTGTTTTAGAATTGGACCATTACGTTACTTCGGCCGGTAAAATTTAATTACACAGAAACAGTTTTTTAAAATTGCATCAGGTATGCCACCAGTTTATCTTGTTCAGTAAGTCCAAATTTTTTCCTCAGGCGTGAGCGCGACACACGGATACTGCTATTTTCCTGACATATCAGTGCGGCAATTTCTTTTGAATTCATATTGATGCGTAAAAGAGCACACAATTTATATTCAGCAGGTGAAATATTGGCATGTTTTTTAGTAAGATTTTTATAAAAATCAGGATGGAGTTCGGTGAAATATTCTTCAAACCTTTTCCATATTTCATTTTTAAGTTGAATGTTAATGTTGCCTGATATCTCTTCTATCATCGCTGATGCCGAAGGATTTGATTCCTGAAAAACCTGCAATTTCACAATAATTTTCTGACACATTTCGCTGAGCTTTGTCAATTGCAGTGTAGAAGCCGTAAGCTCTTTGTTTTTGCGTTCCAGAGCAATTTTATGATACCTGACTAAATCAAGTAATGATTTGACACGTGCAACAAATTCGATTTTTTCAAAAGGTTTGCGGATAAAATCGATAGCGCCTTTGTTGTAAGCTTCCTCCAAGTTCTCCTGCATGGTAGCAATTCCGGTTACTATCATCACCAAAATATCCTTAGTGGCAACGTTGGCTTTCAATTTTTCAAGCGCATCAATACCCGACATTACAGGCATTTTCCAATCCATCACGATAAGATCAGGTAAATGTTTTAACGCAAGCAGGCAGGCTTCTTCTCCGTTTTTTGCACTTATCACTTTGATTCCGACATCTGTCAGATAATCCTGCATCAATATCCGATTCACATGAATGTCATCAACAATCAGTACCGTATTTTTCATGTTTGTTTTTTTGGAAGTGTGACAATAAAGTGGCTTCCCTCGCCCGGTTTACTTTGGACTTCTATGGTGCCCTTATGATATTTTACAAATTCCTTGCAAATCGTCAGCCCGAGCCCAGTGCCCGCTTCGCCCTCCGTACCTTCTTTCTGTATGGTTGCAGCCAAGTCGAACAACTTACTGATTTCGTCAGGCTTTATACCGATACCTTTGTCAGAAATAATAATATTCACTGCATTGGCCGTTTCTGTATAATGTACTTCCACCGTGGAATCAGGAAATGAATATTTGATAGCGTTGGAAAGCAGATTACGTATTATTTCAGTCAGCATCTGCAGATCGGCTTCAATAATAACATCACCAACTACAGAGCAAGTTATCTCAATACTTTTGTTATAAGCCATAATTTTCGCGTAATCTGCAGATTCCTGCAGAAGGTCCTTAAGACTAATCTTTTGCGGATGAAAACTAATCTGCCCTGTCTGTGCCCTTGACCAGGTCAGCAGGTTTTTTAAGAGATTATAGGTGTTCTGTGCGGTTTGAAGCAAATACAAATTGTACGCTGATGCCCTTTCATTTAATTCGGTGAATGGCTGCAGTTCTTTGCTGTATGAAATCATGGCATGAAAAGGATTCACCATATTGTGCGCCATCATAGCCATGAATTTATCTTTAGTAATGCTTAATTCCCTTAGTTGCAATTCAGATTCTTTAAGCTTTGAAATATCTGATATCGCAATAATGACAAACTTTTTATGGGCAATTTCAATAACCGAAAAAATAAGCATTACAATACGCTTTTCGCCGCGGATGGTCAATTCTGTCTCTCCCGTTTCTATTTCGCCAAATAATTTAACTAGATTAGTAAGTTCTTCTTTTTTATGAAGGTCAATAAATCCCATTTCCACTGCGGTTTTTCCAATCAACTGCTTTCTGTTTAATCCTGTAAATTTGATATATGCCTTATTCATATCCTCAATTCGGCCATCATCATAGCCGGTGAGCACAATAGGTATCGGCAATAATTCAAATAACTGTCGAAAACGTACTTCGCTCTCGGACAGCGCCGCTTCAACTATTTTGCATTCATTAATTTCGTTTTCAAGTCTGATTTTATCTAAAGACAATTGCTCGGCCAGTGTTTGCACACGGCGGGCATCAACATACTTTTCGTTTATGCCGATAGTTAAAATAAGTGTAAAAATGCATGTGGTAAATAATCCGATACCTTCAAAAAGGGCATATTTTGAAATTAGTCCATAAAAAACACCTATGTAAACGAAAATTGCAATAATAATCGGAAGAAAAGCAGATACATAATAACGTGCGTGTCTGTTTTTTTTAATCAGACAATAAATCCCGACCACCAATTGCAGTAAATAAAATAAAATCATCTCCGGGATTATCAGTCTGGATGAGAAATCAGGTGAAGATAATCCCAAGCCTATCAACAATCCGGTACCAAACAAAATTATTGCCGCCAGCTCCAGATAATAAAACAGCCGGTGTTTACGCAAATTCAGGTACAAAATAACAAACCAGATGTGAAAAATATACATCAACGGACCAAAAACAAAGCGTGCTGTGCGGAATAGTTCTGTATGATGCTGTAGTCCATAACTATCGTAAATACCTAATGATGACGCAAAAAATGCGATCACCGCTAAGATAGAAATGCTCAGAAAAACAAATGCTTTTTGGCGGCTTATGAAAAACAACATCAAATTAGTGAAAAAAGTGGCAAGTAATATTCCAAATGCTGCCAGATAAACGTCTGTTAAAAGACGTTCGTTTTTGATAAATGCATAAGGTGCCGAAACATTGATGGGCACCACCATGTAGGAAACTGTTTTAATCCGGAGCAGCACCTTTAGTTCCTGGTCTTTTTTGATTTCGAAAATAAATAATGGAAACCGGTATTTTTCTTTAATATCTTCTACCATCATTCCTCTGCAATCGCTGACCAGAATGTTTCCAGATGTGTCGGCAATATAAAGCGAAACACTGTCAAGAGTCGGGTAAATCACCGAAAGATACCATTCATCGCGGGAAGAAAGATTCCGGATATTAAACAAAAACCAATAAGGTTTTTTTTGCATGCCCAAACTCGGAATTTGATTGTTTTCTATCTGCTTCCATTTGATGTCGGGCGATAGCAAATCAGAAAAAGCCATATTCCCTCCATCCCCATCATAGTATCTCACGTATTCTGAAGCATCTACATTTGAAGAATTATCGGTAAGCACCAGTGTCTGCGAAAAAGCAAAACAGCAGCTCAGTGTCAGTGCTGATAAAAGCAAGGCAAACTTAATACTAAAAATAGTTTTCATAAACAGTTACATGCAAAATTAATGTTTAATAATTATAAACCAAAATTTTAAATATTTTATTAGAATTTTCTAAAACAGGTTAGCAATATGTTAGCAAAGACAATTTTTTTTCTTATGATATTTTTCAATAACCCTATATTATTACTATATTTACTCATTTATTTTAATAAATAAAACTATTAGAAATACAATGACCATTTTTTTATAGCTGAACTATATGTATTTTTGTATGTAACTATGGGTAAACATATATATTATTATAATAATACAAACATGTTTCATTGAAAATTCAATTGTTTATCTATAAGTTTTTTAAGTTATATATAATATTTGTTTTTTTTATTTTTTTCGTTCATTTAATTTTTAAATTATTTAAAATTTAAAAAATATTTATGCAATTTATTACCTTTTCACCTTCTTGTTTCGTTGACCGTTTGGGGGAATTTTTATTTTTGTTTTAATTAGGCAATTTTACTTTTTTTTTAACAACTATTTGTTTTTTTCCTATTTATAAATATAAAAATATTCATTATCTTTGGTAACAAACTAATCAATAAAGTATAATTAATATGGCAACCAAAAATTTTTCTCTGCGTAAAAATTATTTTTAAAAAAAATTATAACCAATCTTTCATGAATTATATAAATACCTTCCTTTTTTTAAAATCCTTTAGATTTAGCAAGCTAGCTAAAACACAAGCATTAAGTATTGCTCTTTGTGTCAAACATCCTTTTATTTTTTTAAAAAATCAATAGTACCTATGAAAAAAATATTTCAAATAAAGCGTATGCAATCACAAAAAAACATGGCAGTAATTTTAATCTTACTGTCTTTTGTTTTATTAAGCAGCCGTGTATCCATGGCACAGACCTCTCAGCCGACAGTAATACCGGCAGGTTCTTTTATTATCAATATGGGTGTGGTACCACAAACGGTGGCAAATGGATTAAAGCCCTACGGGTTAATTTACGCGCTGCTGCAGATAAAATGCCCTGTAGATTGGGTGATCAATCAGAGCAAGACAAAAGACGGAACAGACTTTACCTACAGCGGAGTAGCCTACAAAGGAGGGCCTTTTATTATCCGTACCCTTTACCGTACTGCAGCAGTCAATGCCTTGATCACTACCTGGCAGTCATATGGCGTTGTGGGTATTACAACAACATCCCCGGTTACCGTGCCGCTGTATTGTACGTTCTGGAATTTGCCCAAATGGACACTGGACAAGCAGAACGGTTCGATAGCGGTGAATTTTTTCAATTACGCCGGAATACCAGCATCTGCCTATGGCGGATCATCTTCCAAGTACTGGAAATTACCCTCCCAGCTGACCTGCTGTGATGATATTTTTGTGATGCCCCATGCCGACCCCACCTGGGCTACACACAGGCATCTCTATGAATGGATGGCTGTTTCCGGCGACGGCAGTACCACGGGCTGCAAAGGAGGCGTATGGCTTGGATGCCACGCAGGTAGCGCGCTGATGAACATGTTCGATAATATTACCACAGATGGCGACCCGGTAGACAACACACAGCAGACCAACCTGATGGTCGGGAAAACCGGTCCTGCCGCCGGAGCAGGGCCATACAGCGATCCAGGCAATTCAATACTCTTATGGGGCGACCACGATGATGGCACACCGCCATATTCTTACGATTATCATGGCGAATCGGTCATGCAGTTTATGGGAACCATAGATGCTGCACAGCAGAACGGCTCCGAACAAATTTACATTCCCGTGGGTGGAGCCGCAGGCTGGAATACCAGCACCCATGTGGGCGTTTATGATCCAGACCATCCGGATCGCTATAACCTGTCAAATGAAACAAAATATCGTGCAGCAACACTTGCTTACGGTCCCGGATTCGGCATTGAAGGCAACGGCAAGATCATGCTTGAAGCCGCGCACAACATCAGTGGAACAGGCACGGCCAACGTGGCGGCACAAAGGGCGTTTTTCAATTATTGCCTGCAGGTGATGTGGGAAAAAGCTGTTCTCCCTGAGCTAACCGGCCTGCCCGACACCATATACAGTGGCAATTCATATGACATGGGGTATAATTTGTATTTCAACACCCCGGGCGGATCATACACTCTGCAAAGTATCGAATGGTCATCCGCCTGTGGAGGCACATGGAATACCAGCACCAGCAACCCCACTACTTTTTATCCCCCAACGGTAGGCTCGCCACAGCCCTGCAACATTTCAGTAACCATCACCGACGCCTGCGGCAGACAGACTTTCGACACTCATCATGCCATTGTGGCTCCATGTAATCTAAAAGCAACAAAAACTGTCACTCCTGTTTCCTGTAATGGCGGAACGGATGGTTCGATCAATATAAGCTGTGCTGCCTGGGCTTCGCCATACAATTACACATGGTCGCGTACTAATCCGGCCGGCGGACCTGTCAGCGCAACCGGAACAAGCATTACCGGACTTTCCACGGGTACGTATTCGGTAACCATTTCAAACACTTCACCGTCATGCACGGGTACACTTAGTGCAGTAGTCACACAACCCACACCTCTTGCAACTTCCACCTCAATTACCAACCCTCCCTGTAATGGCGGTAATGGTAATATTAACCTCTCTGTTTCAGGAGGCACCCCCCCCTTTAGTTTCATATGGTCAAATGCAGCTACTACAGAGGATGTCAGCAATATCCCTGCTGGCACCTATTACGTTACCGTAACGGACGCCAAAAACTGCACCGCATACGATACAGCCGTTCTTTCTCAGCCGGTAGCGGGCTTAACAGTAACAGGAACCACCACCGATGTCAGTTGTTATGGTGGCACTAACGGGGCTATAAACATAACGGTCAGCGGGGGAACTGCTCCTTACACCTATGACTGGGGAGGCGGCGTAACCACTGAAGACCGCAGCGGACTAACGGCTGGCAATTATAATGTAATGGTAAGCGATGCCAACGGTTGCATGGGCAGTGCTTCGTTTACCATTACCCAACCCACAGCCATTAACCTGAGTGTATCTGTCATCAATCCCACCTGCGCCGACATCAATCCACCGATTTATTCGATTTACGATGGCATGATCGACCTGACGGTAAGCAATGGAACCTCGCCTTATACGTATGCATGGACAGGGCCGGCAGGCTTTACGGCAGCA
>JAKQKY010000148.1 GCA_029560415.1 Bacteroidota bacterium
TATTCCATGCTCCAGCTTATACCTCCGTCTTTTTCGTCCTTTAACAGGATGCCCAGTTCGTTTAATTGAATGCGGATCTTGTCGGAAGTAGCATAATCTTTTTTCAACTTCGCTTCTTTCCGGATGTCGATCAGCAATTGCATCACGCCTTGCAGGGTTTCATTGGCAGCACCATCGGCGGGCAACAATCCAAAAATATCGACCAGGAAACTGGTAAATCTTTCCTTCATGAGGGCAAGGGTTTGGCTGCTGATGGCATCGGCGGCAATCAGGCCGTCTTTGATTGAGTTGATCACCGGCGCCATTTCAAACATATTGGCCAGTACTTTGGGTGTGCTGAAATCATCATCCATAAATTCCTCAAACTCGGCCAGCCATTTGTTGATCTTTTCGTCTAACCCGGTATCTGCTGCCACAGCGTTTTCGCCAACCGGTAATTTCAACAGGGTTTCGTAAGCTTCCCACAAACGCTTGTAGGCTTTTTCGCTCGCGGTCAATGCTTCGCTGCTGAAATCGAGGGTGCTGCGGTAATGACTTTGCAGGATGAAGAACCTAACGGTCATGGGACCAAAGGCCTGGGTTAGCAATGGATGATTGCCACTAAACATCTCCGTTAGTTTGATGACGTTGTTGTAGCTTTTTCCCATCTTGCGCCCGTTGATGGTGATCATATTATTGTGCATCCAGTACTTTAC
The DNA here is from genome assembly GCA_029560415.1 of Bacteroidota bacterium. GTDB lineage: Bacteria > Bacteroidota > Bacteroidia > Chitinophagales > Chitinophagaceae > Ferruginibacter. Next base: position 696 of record JAKQKY010000148.1, read on the forward strand.
CGGCGCCTGGTGATTGCAAATGGTGCTCTGCGCTATTTCACTTTCATGATGCGGGAACTGGAGATCCATTCCTCCTCCATGAATATCAAATTCGGCGCCGAGGTATTTGGTAGCCATGGCCGAGCATTCGATATGCCATCCCGGGAAACCTTCTCCCCACGGGCTTTTCCAGCGCATGATGTGTTCGGGCGGTGCTGCTTTCCATAAAGCGAAATCGGCACGATCGCGTTTCTCTTCCTGTCCTTCCAGGTCGCGGGTTGTTTCCAAAAGATCGTCAATGATGCGGCCGCTGAGTTTTCCGTAATCGTGGCTGGCCGCATATTTCTTTACATCAAAATATACCGATCCATTTACTTCATATCCATAACCTTCCCTGATGATCTTTTCGATCATGTTGATCTGCTCTACGATATGACCGGTGGCTGTTGGTTCAATGCTGGGATCTACGCAATTGAATTGTTTCATGGCCCAATGATAGAGGTTGGTATATTTCTGCACCAGTTCCATGGGCTCCAGTTTTTCGAGCTGGGCTTTTTTACTCACTTTGTCTTCCGCTTCCCGGCCTTCTTCTTCAAAATGGCCCGCATCGGTGATGTTGCGCACATAGCGTACTTTATATCCTTTATAAGTGAGGTAACGATATACCACATCAAAACTGATATATGGTCGTGCATGACCCAGGTGACTTTCGCCGCTAACAGTGGGTCCGCAAACGTACATGCCTACATGCCCTGGTGTGATGGATTGAAAAATTTCTTTTTGCCTGCTATAGGAGTTATATACTTGTAAAGCCATGATGTTGATTTTTGAACGGGATTATCATGATGCCTTCGGTTGTTGGCACCTTGATATTTTTTTGAGCAATTGATTGACTGAATGTGCTGCCCGAACCTGGGCAAAGATATTAAGCATTGCCGCAACGGCAACAGCAGAAATGGAAACCGAAAGATTTATTTGTTTTCATCGTCAGCAAAATAGTAATTTATTTTGAATTAACGGCGATTTTGGATGATTCAATACGACTTAATGTTCCATGTGCAGGTCGGCGATGATGGGGAAATGGTCGCTAAGTTCTTTGCGGATGCGAATATATTGTTCAATATTACAACGGGCATCTGCAAAAATGTTATCGATGCGAAGGGTTGGGGAGATGCCGTAAAAAGTACGACCAATTCCAGCGCCTCTTTCTACAAAAGCGTTTTTCAATCCTTTGCCGATGGTGCCATATGCGTAACTGTTAGGAACATCATTGAAATCGCCGCAAATGATCACCGGGTACGGACTTTCATCGATTGCTGCACGGATCCTGTCGCTCTGTATCTTTCTTTTCAAAAACCCGTGCTTGAACTTTACGATAATATTCTTCGATTCCTCGATGTCTGCTTCATCATTAAGTGAGGGATCATCAATATAACGCCGGTTATCGACGCTGAATTTGAGCGATTGCAGGTGAATGTTGAAAATGCGAAACGTATCCTGCGGTAAAACAATATCTACATATTGGAAGATTGAATTGTAATCGTGCGGTGCGAAGCTCTTTGTTTCTTTCCGGAGGATGGGAAACTTGCTGAAAATGATGATCCCAAAGCGATGTTTATTGTCGAAATCGAGTTTATAATTATAGGAATAATGATAATCCTTCATCTTCAGTTTTTTCATGAAGTCGGGCAGGTAATTGATGGCACCTGGCACACTGTCGCTGGCCACCATTTCCTGGAAACAGGCGATGTCGGGTTGAAACTCATTGATCATGTCGAGCATCTGGATCTTTTTCTCCGGGTGCGTTTTATGTTCCAGGATATCGAAGTGCTCTACGTTCCAGCTCATCACCCGAAGATCTCGGTGATTTTTTTTCATTACGAAATCGGATGAAAAGCGAAAAGGGATCACATTTTTCAACGGAACCCAGGCCAATGCGATGGCAATGATGCCGATCAGGGAGAAAACGGGTTTGGCAAAAAACCAGAAAAAAATAAAGGCTACCAGTAATACCAGGAAGTAAAAAATGGCTAGTGTAAACAAGCCTAGGTACCATGATTTTTGCGGGTCGAAATGATTTGCATAGCAGCCTGCCAGCAAACACAAGGCAATAAGGATATTGCAGACGACCAGGATAATTTTGGTAAACCGTCTTAAGGTTTTTACTGACATATATTAAAGATAAGCATCCAAGTTTTACATTAAATGCCTGTGTGAAAAGTGCACCAAGATCGTCGTTATCCTGCCGTATCTTTTAACGGAAGTACTACAGGAGCGGCTGGTTTTATTGCCGGCTTGGCAGCTGGTGGCGAACTAAGGGATGCCCCTACTGCAATATCGCAACGATGACCAGGTTCGCCATGTGGCGGATTCATACCGGGTGCTGTTTTTGTTTTTACAGCGGTAGCGGCTGGGGTAACGGTTGGGGTGGTTATTGCGGGGGTGGTTTGTACAGTTGGTGTAGCTGGTTTTGCCGGGGCTGAATTGAGCGGTGCGCCTACAGCAATATCACAACGGTGACCTGGCTGTCCGTGTGCAGGGTTCATGCCAGGTGTTGCTGCACTGGTACTCACCACATTTTGTGGAACGGAGGTTTGTACAGCAGGCATCATGGCAGCACTATCGGGCCTGATCATTTGCGGGGTATCAATAACGGCTGCTGTTTTTTGCAAAGCAGATGTTGAATCCATGAGGCTGCGATCCTGGTCGGGTTCTTTATTGGCACAAGAAGCGAAGATCAATGCAATACAAACAGAAGCGGCCCAATTTTTTTTATTCATTCCAATTGATTTAATCCGGCTGATTTTTTTGGCCGGGGATATAATAATGATCTTTAAATGTACTGATTTACCCGTGTATTTTATTTCGAAAATCACAAATCTTCTTCTTCTGCAGCTTTTTTTAGGATCTGCTTTTCTTCTTCGGTTAGGAAATGATAGCCACGTTGATTGATCTTATCCAAAATTTCGTCTACCCGTTGCTGTGTAACGATAGATGTTTTGCTGTAAGGATTTCGGTTACCGGTATTATAAAAAACCTTATCCTTTAATGATTTTGCAGAAGGTTGTTTTTTAGGAGTGAACAGGTTCATGAACCAATGGTAAAAACGGTTCATCCATACGCTGCCATCTTTGCCACGACGTAGGAAAATGACGAATATAAAACCAGCCAGTGCTCCGCCGATATGCGATAAACTATAAGCTGCGCTCATGGAAGCCACACCCGCCAGGTCGATGAAAATATACACGGCCATCAACACCCAGATGGGAATGCCGCCACGGATCTGTGTAAAAAAACGATGATTGGGCGAAAGGGTGGTAGTAGCCATGGCAACAGCGATGGTGCCTGCGTTGGCGCCAAGTAAAGCAGCATTGTTTACCTGGCCACTGAGCGCTGGGATGAGCTGGTTGGCAGCGAGGAAAAAAATACCGCCGAGCAGGCCGCCATAAATATAAATGGGAATGATCTTGTCGTTGCCGGTCATTTCCTGCAGGATATATCCAAAAGCCCAAAGCCAAAGCATGTTGCTGAGGATGCGCATGATGTTATTACCGGTATCGCTGAATACATACGTGAGGATCGTCCAGGGTCGCTCGCTGAATTTGGTAAGATTGGCCGGAAGTTCAAACCATTGCACCACCTGTGTTTCGTAGAGGCTGGGTGTTTGCTGGTAAAAAAAATAACCAACCTGCATGGTGAGCAGGATCAGGAAAAAGATCACGTTCAGCACAAACAAACCCATCAGGGCATTGTTGTCCATACCCAGGGTAAATTTTCTTTTTACCTTTCTGTATTCCTGGTATCTGTCCGATTCTCCCATAATTAAATTCTTATCCTAAAGTTACAACGCAAAACATCAAAAGAAGGTTAACAATCAATAGAAGGTTTGTTTTTTTGTTTTGTTCCAGTAAAGTACAATTAAAAACCCTGCCAACGCACCACCTACGTGGGCAAAATGAGCAACATTATCGTTCGTTGTTTTTGAAATACCCCCAAATACATCAAGCGCAATGATTCCAATTACGGCCCATTTAGCTTTTACCGGGAAAGGAATGGGCATGATGAACAATTCTGTATTGGGAAACAAGTAACCAAAGGCGGCCAACACTCCCATGATAGCACCCGAAGCGCCAACGGTATAGCTTGCTCTTAAGATATTCTGGTATTCTATCACCTGATCTAAATTGAGGTTCATGCCATCTATATGACGGTAATC
>JAKQKY010000150.1 GCA_029560415.1 Bacteroidota bacterium
TTTTTCAAAGGGATATGGGTATGCCGACCGGAAGAAGAAAACATCTTATACACCCGAAACGATTCAGCCGGTTGGTTCTGTAAGTAAAACATTCATTGGCCTGGCCATTATGCAGTGTGTAGAAAGTGGAATGTTTACCCTGGAGACAGATATTAATGAGATTCTTCCGTTTAAGATCATCAATCCATATTCCCCCCGTTCGGTTATCCGTATCCGTCACCTCGTAACCCATACATCTGGTTTACTTGATGTAGAGGCCACCTATTTAAAAACCTATGCGGCAACTAAGAAGCCAGCCATAGAATTAAAAGATTTTTTAAAGCAATATTACACGCCCGGTGGAACCTATTATGATTCCACCAATTTTGGTAAGTACGAACCTGGAAAGAAATACAGTTATTCCAATATAGCCGCATCCCTTGCTGCGTACATTGTGGAAATCAAACAATCTGTTTCTTTCGCAACATATTGTGCCAATAAGATCTTCACCCCGTTAAAAATGACTGATTCACATTGGTATTACGATGAGAAGAAAAGCAGCCAGTACGCAACTTTGTACGAAGTGAACCGTCAATACGATCCTATTTACAAAACACTTATGAATGCAGATGGTAGTTTGAAAGTGTATTCCTGCATCAGTTATCCCGATGGTAGTTTGCGTATATCCCTAAACGATATGACAAAATACCTGGTGGCGATGATAAAAGGATTCTCGGGTAAACCCGAATTGATCAGCAAGAAATCCTATGAAACTTTGTTCAGGAAACAATTTACCACGGCCGACATGCCTGCTGCCATGGATGTAAAGGAACCCAACCGGGCTGTTTTCTGGGCCTACGACCGTAAAGGGCGTTTATCGCATACCGGTAGTGATTTTGGATTAGCAGCTTTTCTTTCATTTGACCCTGTTACCCATATTGGGAGAATTATCATGATCAATACAGAGCTTGAAGGCGCAGAAAATATTCAAACCATTGAATCGGTGATGAACATAATGAAAAGCCTTGATGTTTTTGAACAGGGAAAATGATGCTTTTCTATAAGTTTCCAGGTCAATTATGTTATTTAATTATCCGGCAGCAGTTGAATGGATATCCACAACTTACTTAAAACGTGCATAAAAAAACTTGTATATGTACGAATGTTTTTGTAAATTATGGTATAAATTATTAACTAAAACCAACAATTATGAGCTTACTACATGCCTATAAAACCGGAGAAAATGTTCCTAAATGGATTGTAGTGATCAGGTTGGTATTGGGAGCCAGCCTCATATTAAAGGCCGTCAAGTTTTTCAACAATGCAGATGGACTGGAACAGTATTTCCGTGAAACAGAGATGTTGAAAAATGCTGTTTGGATGATATCCGTATTGCCCTGGATTCACCTGGTAGGCGGTATCCTGATCATAGTTGGTTTATTTACCAGGCTGGCATCATTGATCCAGTTACCCATCCTCATTGGCGCCGTATTTTTTGTTAACCTGAAGAATGGATTGTATGGAGATCAGTCAGACCTTCCGTTATCTATCCTGGTTTTGGTTTTGGTCATCTTCTTTTCAATAGAAGGCAGCGGGTATATATCGTTGGATTATGTATTGCGTAAGCCAATAGAAAAAGAAGAAGAATAGCATTTTCATTATCATTTTTTAACAATAGCTTTCGTTTCCCGCCCGGGACATGCACATTCCTGCGCTCTTTTCCGTAAAATCAATTAATTTTCCGGACCATTGGCATTCGTAAAAAATATATCGAACAACCTTCCGGATGAGGAACTGGTAAATCAATACCAGTCTACCGGAAATCTTGATGTTCTTGCAAACCTGTATCAACGATATATGGATCTTATTTATGGTGTTTGCCTTAAATACCTGGCTGATACAGAGGATGCCAAGGATTGCGTGATCATGATCTTCGAAGAACTGGTTGTAAAGCTCAGGAAACATGAAGTCAGCCACTTCAAAGGATGGATTTACCAGGTTGCCAAGAACCATTGCCTGATGCGGCTGCGTAAGGAAAAAAATATCCCCGTTACCATCGATACCGAATTTGTGCATTTACCCGATTTTTCGCATCAGGAAGATGGCATAGATAAAGAGATGAATTTTACGAACATGGAATATTGTCTTGAGCAACTGGGATCTCAGCAGCGACTGGCCATTACGCTGTTCTATTACCAGGAAAAATGCTACCGGGATATTTCAGTTGAAGCAGGCATTGAGTTAAATAAAGTACGGAGTTTCATCCAGAATGGCCGAAGAAACCTAAAAATCTGTATGGAAAACCAGGCGTTGGAAAAACAAAAATAATGGATCAACAGTCAAATCATAGTAACTACACGGCGTTGGATTTTAAACGCTACTATTCCGGAGAAATGACGGAAAGGGAGATGCATGCGCTGGAAAAAGCTGCTTTGGAAGATCCATTCCTGTCGGATGCCCTGGAAGGCTACGAACATGCCAACACGCCTGTGGAAGACATTGAATCGATCAGGGAGAAATTGGCCCGGCAGGATTCCAACAAAAGGAATGTCGTAACTGGTGCATTCAGTGGATGGAAATGGATGCGTATTGCCGCGATCCTGGTTGTTATACTTGGTGCCGGTATGCTTGTATACCGGTTCAATGCCAGGAATAGTGAAAAAATATTGGCCAGTAATGAACCAGTCAATAAATCTTTAAAGCAAGATTCTGTTTACCAGGCAGGAACGGCAAGAAGTAATGCGACTGTTGTGTCAATTATACAGGAATCTTCACAGGCTAATAAACCATCTACCGACTTGTTAAAACAATCAACCACCGATCCAAAAGACCTGGCTGTTTTAACAACCCCGGAAGTAAAACCTGTCTCTCCACTTGAATCCATTAAAGAATCTGCACCCGTTTTTGAAAATGATAATCGTCGTGTGGAATCCAATGCTGATTTTAAAGATATGTCAGGCCTCGAAAAAATTGCAAAAGATAAATACAGGAATGTTCTAACTGATACCACATCTCCGGGTGCTTATTCAAAAATACCGGGTAAAAAAACAGGCCCTGCTCCCCTGCTCATTGAAGGAAAAATTGTAGACAACACCGGCAATGCCATCCCTTTTGCCACTATCACAGATGTAAACATGAAAACGGTTGCGAATTCAAATGAAGAAGGTGTTTTTCGTTTACGGAGCACCGATAGCAATACCATGGCAAAAATTTCTGCGGTTGGATATAACACACGTCAACAAACTTTGCAAACAAAAAACCAACAGACCATTGTACTGGAACCCAGCGATCAGCAATTAAGTGAAGTAGTAGTAACTGCTTCAGGTATAGGAAAAACAAAAAAACAAAATGCTTCTGTAAGTAAGATTGAATCCAAGGAAATTGCGGGTGAACTTTCTATGGCCAGGCCGGTCAATGGCTGGATATCATACCAGCAATATCTTTCAGACAGCATGAGGGTTATATTGGATGAAAAAGACACCCGTTGTAAAGGAACTGTCGTACTCGATTTAACGATCAATAAAAAAGGAAGGCCAGAAAAGATCAAAGTGATCCAATCTTTACACAAGGCCTGTAACCGGGAAGCGATACGGCTCATAGAAAACGGACCTTCCTGGATCATCTCTGGTCAAAGGCAAGCACAGGTAACGGTAAATTTTTAAACATAGCTTAGGTTGAATCAGGCAAAGCTTATACTGGAAACAGACAGGTTAATACTCCGGGAATTTTCTCTTGCAGATACCGCTTTTATCATTCAATTATTAAATAGCCCGGGTTGGTTGCAGTATATAGGTAACCGAAATATTCAGGATCACAAAGATGCTGCAGTGTACTTACAAAACGGCCCCATCTCAAGTTACCGGCAACATGGTTTCGGATTATACCAGGTTCTGTTACAACAGAACCTGGCACCGATAGGCATGTGCGGGCTGATCAAAAGAGAACAATTGGATCAACCAGACCTGGGGTTTGCATTCCTGCCTCAATATACCGGTAAAGGATATGCGCAGGAGTCTGCAGAATCTGTAATTGACCTGGCAAGAGTGAACATGCAGTTGGCGTCTGTACTGGCGATCACATTGCCACAAAACAAGCTATCTATATCGTTGTTACAAAAACTGGGTTTCAACTTCGATAAGGTTTTTCGTTTCCAGGAAAGCGATGAAGAGCTGCAGTTATACAATCTGCCGTTTCAAAAAACTTGAATTTGATTTGATCTGTGTGCGCCTGGGACACTCAAATTCCTATTGTTTAATGAACGAAACATTTGTGCGGATATTTGCACTGTATAGAACCAGGTGATACATTCCGGCTGCTAACCTTCCCGGGTAGATCGTAAATTGATTTGCGGATGTAGTCACCCCATTCATCGTTTTTTGACCTTGTGCATTGAAAATACTCCAGCTGTATTGCTGATCCCGCGTGCCACTTTTAAAGGATGCAGTGAGCCTGTCTTTTACAATGTTTCCACCAATGATTGAAAGTCCATCCGATGATTTTCTTTCAACCTTTATTATTTTTGAGTATGAGTTTTTTCCGTCACGATCAATTATTTCCAATTGATAATATAGGTTGCCGGCAGGTGCCTGTTCATCAATTGTATGGTACTGTGATTGAACCTGTACATTCCCTTTGGCCATCAGCGTTTGTACCTTATTGAAAACAATGCCGTCTGTGCTTCTTTTTATATTGAAATGACTTGTGTTTATCTCACTTTCGGTGGTCCAGCTCAATGAAACAGCCTGCCCATTGAACATCGCATTCCAATTGGCCAGGATCACCGGCACAGTTCCCAGCGTGGTGGCGTTACCGGTAGCTGCCGGTATACGATACAAGGGTTGATTGAGACCATTGTATTCAAAAATGGCGAAATGGTACGTGGTATTGGGAATGAGATCGCTAACGATCATGCCGTTGTTCAAAATATTTCCCAGTACAAAATTGCCGGTTCCGATTTCTGTTCCACTTCCAAAACTGCCATTGGCAACATAAGTTGTAAAATCCTGCGGGGTGATATTTACTGCAGATCCTTGCCTTGCAACGATAAACCTTCCTTTGCCATCGCCCGGTGTGCAACTTATTTGTAATGTAGTTCCGGAAATATTGTTAAAGCTGATGTTTGAAGCTTGTGTGGCCGGTGTTACAGCGGTGGATGCACTGGTTGATCCAAACAGGTTCTTCAGGTAAATGCAAGTGTTCCCTGATCCATCGTATTCGTATATGCGGAAATGATAGATAGTTGCCGGTAACAAACCTTCTACCCTGGTTGAATTGAAGTTTCCATCATACACAACAAATTCACCAGGTGCGATGGCAGTGCCATTTCCAAAAATGGGACTATCGGTATAATCCACTCCATCAACCGGAACCGCGGTTACAGCACTTCCCTGTTTTGCCACGATGATTCGCCTGATGCCATTACCATTCGTCCAGTTAAAAGTAAGTTCCTTTCCGTCGGTGATCAAGGTGTTTATATTGGTAGATGGAATGGTAGGAACGGTACGGGTGGTAACGCTGGTTGTATAGGCGGGCTTTTTATATACCGGCTCACCCATCCCATTGTATTCATACACGGCAAAAAAGTACTCAGTGCCTTGTTGCAGGTTCCCGATAACGGTATTATTTCCCGATGAACTGTACACTACATAATTTCCGGAACCGATCTGTGTTCCACTTCCATAAGTGTTATTACCTCCATAGCTGGTAAGATCTGCCGGATCAGCATTTACGGGTGAGCCCTGGCGGGCCAGGATCAGTCTTCGGGCTCCATTTCCAACAGTAATTGTTGCCGTTACCGAATTGCCTGTAATATTGCTAAAGGTCAAATTGCTTGTTTGAACTGTAGGAGCGGCAGATGTAAAGGCGTTACCTGTTAAAAAAGTACTGGTCATATATTCAGTTGTTGCGCCGCTGCCATTGTATTCAAAAAAAGCAAAGAAGTATTGGGTTCCTGCTGTAAGTCCTGTAAGGTAGAAGCTGGTAAAAGCATTGTTGTAGATCACAAATTGTCCGGGTGCGATGGCCTGCCCGCTTCCAAAGTCTGTATTTGCAGTATATTCCAATCCATTTTGTGGAATGGCAGTCACCGGGCTGCCAGCCCTGGCTACAATGATTCTTTTGGTCCCATTTCCGGCCGTCCAGGCGATATTAAATGATGCACCGTTAACTACAGGAAAAGAAAGATTACTAGTAGAAACCGTTGGTGGCGCAGCTGTAACTATCATAGAAGCGATCGCCAGTATCAATGTGTACAAAGTTTTCATTTTATTTATTTTTTGCAAATCTGTGCCATTCATAAAAATCCGGGAATAGATAAAAGAATGAAATGTTACATTTAATACATCAATTGTACATAATGGGAAACTTATCGTTTAATATTTATGTAAAGGGTATTTCATTCATTAGTATGGAAATCCATCCAGGCTTTCATCTATAAACAGGCATAATCAGCAGAGCCAAGTTGGTATAAACTTTTACATCATTAAATGTATCGTATGAGAAGCTATGTTAAATTAAAAAGATCAATCGCAGTTATAATTGCCGGAACAATGGCTACTTCAGCGGCTATTGCTCAATCTTCCGATGGATGTTTCTTTAAAGACACTTTACTCAATATTAATTTTGGTACAACAAAAAATCTGCAACAGTTTAACCTGAATGGATTGAGGATATATCAACGCGATTTCAGCAATTGTCCTAATGATGGTTATTATGCTTATGTATCTGAAACGAGTGAGTGCTTCAATGGTGATTGGCATACGATCCGTGAAGATCATACGCCCAATGACCAGGATGGAAAAATGTTTATTGTAAATGCTGCTCCCAACGCAGGTATGTTTTTCATCAGTAAATTAACCGGCTTTAAACCCAATACCACTTACGAACTTGCCTTGTGGATGATGAATGTCTGCAAACTTAACAGTGGCTGTGAACCAATGCCACCGCAGATCGTTATATTACTGGAAACGGCTGAGGGCGCAAAGATGGCAGAGTTTCGTACTGGCAAACTGTTCCAGGGCGATAAGCCAGGTTGGACCCGGTACGCCGGCATGTTCAGAACGCCCGCTTCTATATCCCAGGTTGTTTTGAAAATGACCGATATCATTGATGGTGGCTGTGGCAATGATTTTGCGATGGATGATATCACATTCAGGGAATGCTATCCGCCCCCACCCCCACCCGTTAGTAAGAAGGAAACCCTTGCTCCTCCGGTAGTCCAGGGAAAAATAGCAAAACCTGCCGACATTAAACCAGTTGTACCCGAAACCCCCAGGGTTTTGAAAGTGGATAAAAAAGCGATACCGGTTGCTACTTTGCCGAGAATGGATACCACGATTAAAAATAAAGCCGTTGTTAAGAACCGTGATATACCGGTGTCTGTTCCGCTTCCCATTCAAACCAGGGAGAACCCCGTTGTGAAACAGATAGTTA
>JAKQKY010000011.1 GCA_029560415.1 Bacteroidota bacterium
CCTTTTATAGTGACTATGGGCAACGAGGTTCATGACATCCTCTTCTAGGTTGGCGCCAGTACAGGAAATGATGTGGATCTTATCCTGCCGGATCATTTCAGCAAGGGATACCCCCAATTCTGCAGTACTCATGGCGCCGGCCAGTGTCACCATCATTTTACCCCCTTCAAGTAAGTGAGTCTCATAGCCCTTGGCAGCATCAACCAGTGCGGCAGCATTGAAGTGCCTGTAATGGTGTTGAATGAACTGTGAAACCGGACCTTTTTGCATGATTTCTTGATTTAGGCAGCAAAGGTAGGGCAAAAAGAAAAACAGCCCTACCAAACTGGAGGGCTGCCTGTTTTCCAACAAAACCTATGAGTAAAACCAATCTATTTCCTGTTTTTGGATTTCACGATCCAGGAGTTCGCATTTTCACTTTTCAGTACGAGGGTCTGCTCACCATTCTCTATGGTTACAAAATAGTTTGTCTGGTTCTCTTTGGCCAATTCGAATAATTCAGTGATCCAGAAGCCTGCATAGTCGCCTTTCAGTTCTGTCATCAGGGGCATTGGTAACTGGCTGGAGAGGATATTCCGGTAAGTGCCCAATAATGTGCCCTCTTCATTGAGATAGGCGAACATCACCTGGCCGTTCATGGTGAACTGAGCCTTGTAAATATCATTGATCTTCGTCCAGTTGGTTCCTTCTGCCGCAGCAAATTCTTTCTTGAAGGATCTTTCCACCCGTTCTTCTACCGGGATGCTTTTGTTGGGTTCATTTGCATAGGTGGCTGTTGCGGTTAACATAACCATTGCCACGATAGCGTTGATAATCTTTTTCATGTTGAATCGGTTTGAATGCTATTATACCTGTTTGACGGCCTATGCCATCATAAGGTTACATCTTATGTTTTATTTTTTTTGATACACTTATATCGCCTGATGGTGAAACGGCCACAACCAGGGAAGATTTCGGACTGCTCATAGTTATATGGTAGGTAGTGGCTCCGTAAGCAATGTGCTCAATGGCAGTCTGGATAATATGTTCAGGATAACGCTCCTGGATCTGTTTGGTGACCATGATCGGCAAATTGGCCTTATTGATATAGCGGGCCACTGCAACCATTTCGCCTTCTTCATTGAAGAATGCACTTAAATCACTGTTCTGGTAATTAAAGGTTGCCTGGAATAATCCGGATTCATCCAGCGATTTCCATTGCACGTTTTTTGCATCGGCAAAAGAAGTGCGGAAAGCTTCGAGTACCCTGCCGTTTACAGGATCAACATTTGCAAAACTGGCCATGCTTACGAATGCTGTGGCGGCTATCAGGATGAGCTTTTTCATAAAAAAATTTTTAAAAGGTTTAATGATTAATGCGCGTTTGAATAATGTGACGATGTAAAAGTATTTATGTTACAGGCAGGTGTCAAGCAATACTTGACCGGTGGCATCCATTATTAAATATGGTTAATGAACTAGAATAGTTTGTCTTTTACAGGCATTGAAATATCGGCTGAAAGCAAGTCCTGGCAGGCTGTTGATAAAATTTGTTAATTAAAAAATAAATTGCGGTTAATCCATGGTTAAATTAGAGAAGTGGAAAATGAATTTTGCAATTTATTAGGCAACTTATCGAGAAGGGTTTGTATTGTTTCTAAAAAAATTTATCGCATGCAAAGATGTTTGTTAATGGTCTTCCTGTTATGTATGGTGTTGTTTGCTAAAAGCCAGCAGCCCAAAATTGTACGTCCGCAAACACCCATAGGACCATTTCCCTATACAATTGATTCCCTCGTATATCATGCTCCGGGCGATAGTGTACAATATGGTGTTACCATCACGAAACCCAATGGCAAGGGCCCTTTCCCGGCCATTGTGTTGATAACAGGGTCAGGTTCACAGGATCGGGATGAAACCATCATGAATCATAAACCGTTTGCTGTGCTGGCAGATTTTCTCACGAAGCTGGGATACCTGGTTATGCGGGTTGATGACCGGGGAGTGGGACTGTCGGGCGGTGATCCAGCAAAAAGTACGAGTTATGATTTTGCAGTGGATGTACATCATCATGTGGACTACCTCCTGACCAGGAAAGATGTAAACCCGAAAAAGATCGGGCTGCTGGGTCAT
>JAKQKY010000160.1 GCA_029560415.1 Bacteroidota bacterium
GAACTATACCCGCCAGACTAAGCCATTTTACGCAGCTGCACGGTTATGGGTAGACGCAATCATTGATCCGGCCGAAACAAGGAGGGTGATATCAGAAGGCATTGCTGCTGCTAATCACAATCCTGAAATACCTGAATTCAAAACAGGTGTTTTCCAGGTATAGGTAGGAGCTGTGAAAACCCTGAACCCGTTTCATCATTGCATCAATATTTCTCATGATAAAAATGTATACGGATGGCTCATCCCGTGGCAACCCAGGCCCGGGTGGTTATGGAGTGATCCTGCTTTTTGGGCAGCACCGTAAAGAGCTGTCGAAAGGTTACCGGCATACCACCAATAACCGAATGGAACTGATGGCCGTCATTGCAGGTTTGCAGGCCATTACCAAACATGAAATTCCTGTTACGGTATATTCCGACAGCCAATATGTAGTAAGGGCTATTGAAGAAAAATGGCTCGACAACTGGATCAGGACCGATTTCAAGGGCGGCAAAAAGAACAAAGACCTTTGGACACTTTATCACCAGGTTTCCCGCAAATTCAAATTGAAAATGGTTTGGGTAAAAGGCCATGCCGATAATCCCTTCAACAATCGCTGCGATGAACTGGCTACAACTGCTGCCGATGGTAAAGACCTGGATGTGGATGAAGGATACGAAGATGCTAATTAACGCATCAAAATAATATAGACAAATAAAAAGCCACCCTGTTGAGGTGGCTTTTTATTTAAGTTGAATATGATTAAGCGATAGCTTGTTTTTTTGAAAATGCGTAGTGCGTGATCAGGTAATAGGTACCGAACAATAAGCCGGTATAAACCAGGTCAGCCTTATAATTAAAGAAAGGAAGGGCTTGTATAAAACAGTTTTTCAAACCGGCCATATCCTGAGTATACGTGTGATAGATGCGATTGTCGATCAGGAAAAAACTCAGGTTCGATAGTACAAAGAAGATAACAGAAGATGCCAGTGAAAAAGCAACCAGGTTAACCGGGTTTGCCTTTTTTAGCCTGAAACCAAATACTGTGATCAGGGCCAGGATGCCATATCCTATTAATTGTCCCCAACCCCAGAAACCAACAGCAATACCAGATACCTGGAACATCAGGTCGCTCAGGAACATGGCGAAAATGGGCAATACGAATGCAAAACGTTTGTCTTTGATCATGGCACCTCCAAATAAAGCCATACCAATGATAGGGCTATAGTTATCCGGATACATGACCACCCTTGAAATGGCGGCAGCTAATATCAATATGATGGCTAAAATCAGGTTGGTCTTATTTTGTTTCATATTCTCCTATAAAGTTTGCACAAAAGTAAGCAATTATAGTTTTCCAGTTGACCTAAATGTCAGGCTTTTTTGAACAGTTGTTGATAAGCTTTGTACATTTATTCATGGCTTCCCATAACGATACCGGCAAAACTGGAGAGGAGCTGGCCCTGGCTTATTTCCTGCAACTGGGTTATACTATGTTGCATCGCAACTGGCGGCATAGCCATTGGGAAATAGACCTGGTGCTATCCAGAAACGACATTCTTCATTTTGTAGAAGTGAAATGTTTGCGCAGTGGCCGGTTCGGGTATCCCGAAGAAAAAGTGAATAAAAGAAAACTACAGCATATCATGAACGCCGCAGAAGTATTTCTTGAAAAGAATCCTGTTTGGAAAAAGATTCAGTTTGATGTGCTTTCGGTGATCCTGGAAGGTAATAACGGGAAACCTGAATATTTTCTGATTGAAGATGTGTATCTATAATTAAGAAAGGAATTGAAATCCAAAACTTCGTGCCTTCGTGGCTTAAAACAATATGATCTCTTTTTGAAACTCAGCGACACGAAGACACATAGGCACAGAGAAAAACAAAAAACATGTATTAATCACTTCGTGTCTTCGTGACTTTGTGCCTTCGTGATTCAAAATAATTTATTCCTGATTACCCTTCAACCAGTTTTTTCATTTTCTCCACCATCTTAAAAGTAGCCGGGCAGTAATCGATATTCTGTTTGTGAACATGCGCATATTCGCTCCATTTCTTTTTCGAGAGATGGGGAAATCCTGCACAATCAACAGGCCTGATGGCATAGATCGAACATTTATTATCGGTAAGATTAAGGAACTGGCAGGGTTGTGTTTTATTAACGAGGTCTTTATTACTGTCTTTCTTCAGCCATTGCTTGCGAAATGCTTCCGGGGTCTGATTGAAGTGAGCCGATATTCTTTTTAGATCCTGGACGGTAAACGTAGGTGTCATTTTTTTACAGCAATTGGCACAACTAAGGCAATCTACTTCGGGCCATACTTCTTTCTCTACAATCGGCGAGAGTTTATCAATACCTTTAGGTGGATTTTTTTCAGTCCTGTTCAAAAAGCTCCGGAATGTTTTTCTGTGTAAGGTTAATTTTCTTTTGAAAGTTCTGAAATTGACGGCTAGCATGTAAGCAGTTAACGATGATCAAATTATTTGCGTTGCGAAAATAATGTTTAATTAAATTGTATCATCATTGTTTTGATAAGTATTTCAAATTATGTGGGAACCGTACAAGAAAGGATATAAAGCCTGGCTGCAGCTTGAAAAGTCACTTGCCGACAATTCGGTACAGGCGTATATACGGGATGTAGAGAAGTTAACAGAATTCCTGTTGGCCACTGATGACAAGAAAACACCAGCAGATGTGGAGTTGGCCGACCTTGAAAAATTTGTACGTTGGATACACGAACTCGGCATGACGGCTGGCTCGCAGGCCAGGATCATTTCAGGACTGCGAAGCTTCTATAAATATTGTTTACTTGAACAGATCGTAGTGAAAGATCCAACGGTTTTACTCGAAGCGCCCAAGTTAAAAAGATTGTTGCCAGATATCCTTGCCTTTGAAGAAATTGAGGCCATCATTTCAGCAATCGACCTCAGTACA
>JAKQKY010000169.1 GCA_029560415.1 Bacteroidota bacterium
TTAGAGATATTGAACGACAATGCAGCCAATACCTATGTGGATGGCTCGGCCTTTCACTTGTATGCCGGCGATATTTCAGCTTTGTCAACTGTTCATGCAGCGCATCCCACAAAAAACATTTATTTCACGGAACAATACACAGCTTCCAATGGAGATTTTGAAGGTGACCTTCGCTGGCACCTGAAAAATGTGATCATCGGATCGATGCGCAACTGGAGTAAAAATGCACTGGAATGGAACCTGGCAAATGATCCCTCATTTGGTCCGCATACACCGGGAGGTTGTACTTCCTGCCAGGGCGCCCTCACCATCGGGGCCGGGTATGTTACAAAGAATGTTGCCTGGTATATTATTGCGCAGGCTGCTTCGTTTATCCCTGCGGGTTCTATACGCATCGCCAGTGATAACATGGGTTCTTTGTATTCTGTAGCATTCCTGAGAGCCGACGGAAAAAAAGTGCTGATCGTGCTGAATGACAGCAATGCCGCACAGCCATTCAACATTTCTTATAAAGGTAAATGGGTAACACCTACCCTGCCCGCCGGATCGGTATCAACCTATGTATGGTAAAAAAAAGAAAATGAAAAAAGCTATCACATATTTGCTCATTACTTCAATGATCATCACAACAGAAAGTATCTCTGTACGGGCAGGTAACTTCTCTGAAAGGTATAGAGATTCGATAAAGTCTGATTCAATAAAGCCAACGCAACCTGTTAAAGATACGATCACTCAATATCCAGGTTATCGCCTGGCATGGTCGGATGAATTTAATGGAAAAGCATTGAACATGACCGACTGGAGTTTTGATAACGGTAACGGCTGCCCGTCGAATTGCGGATGGGGAAACAATGAACTTGAATTTTATACCGACCGGAGCGATAACCTTTATTTCAAGGACGGCAACCTGGTGATAGAGGCCCGTAAGGAAGATTACAAAGGAAAACCCTATACTTCAGCAAAGATCATTACCCGTGATAAGAAATCATTCAAATTCGGGAGGATAGATATACGTGCAAAACTACCCAAAGGAAAAGGCATCTGGCCTGCCTTCTGGATGATGCCTCAAGAAAATAAATATGGTGGCTGGCCAACAAGCGGGGAAATTGACATGATGGAAATGATCGGGCATGAAGCCAACAAAACCTATGGCACCTTACATTTTGGTCCCGGGCCTGGCAGTACGCAACTGGGTGGAAACACAAGTCTTTCAAAAGGTATTTTCAATGATGACTTCCATCTTTTTTCTTTGGAATGGAAAAAGGATGAGATCAGCTGGTATCTCGACGGCAAATTGTTTTCTACGCATACCCGTGCAGAAACAGGGAATGCTACGTATCCATTCAATGAATCATTTTATTTCATCATCAACCTGGCTGTTGGCGGTAACTGGCCAGGCAATCCAGATGAAACAACGATATTACCACAGCAACTGATTGTAGATTATATCAGGCTGTATCAATGATGTTTTTTTCATATATGCGTTTGTAAGTGCAAGCAATCACCCGGATGTCTATCCGGGTTTTTTTACCATTTC
>JAKQKY010000203.1 GCA_029560415.1 Bacteroidota bacterium
CAAGGCCGATGGCAAACTAACTCCTGCAGCCGCATTGTTATTTAAAAATATCAAGACCAAACTCAGCAACAATGATAAGAATGCATTGCAAAAACTGTTGGATATGAAAAAGACCGATGATAATAACCATATCTATCCAACTGACCTCAACAATGATGGCGTAGAAGAAATATTTGTTCAAAATTGCGATTATATCATGTATGGAAATGCAGGTTGCGCAACCTTGTTGTATATGAAAGATGACATTGGTAATTATGTAATTCAAGAACCCAATTGTCCGTATTTTTCTGCAAGAGCTTTTGTCAGCAAAGGCTTCCCGGACCTGATCTGCGGCGGGCCCGGATTTAAATTTGCCGTATTTCGTTTTGATGGAAAAAAATACCGCTATCTAAAGAACAATGAAGAAATGAAAGTTGGCGACCGCGGCATTGAAGATATCAGTGATGCATATACAAAATCCATGAATGGAGGTGCGGTAGTGCAACCCAAGCCGGCTGTAACCACACCCGTTCCTGAAAAAATACAAAGTAAGACAGAGAACCTTCAATACCTGGTTAGTGATGTAGCCAAACAACAAAGCTTTATTTCGAACAATCAATTTCAAATCAGGCTTAAAAAATTAATGGGTAAGGATTATAAAACATTACTGGCTTACTCAGAAATGGATATGCCGCCCGTTATTGAAAATGGATTGTACTATTACTGGGGTATGCAACCACACCATGGTGGCGAAAATGAAGCGATGATCATTGCTGATATTCCAAACAATGCTTTGTACGTAAAACTGTTGAAAGACGGGAAAGATCATTTCTATTCTGAAGACGGCAAACAAACGATTCCGGCTAGTATCATGAATTGGGCGACTAAAATGTACAATAAAGGCCGGCAATAGTTACCTCGAGGAGGAAAATATCTTTACCGCTTGTTGGATGAGGGCAACCTTTCAACAATCCAATTGCCAACTTAGCCAATGAAGTTCGCAGATTTGTATCATTATCAAAAATATTGATCATGCTTACGTCATTGTGTATCTGCAGTTTTGTGTTGGCCATCCTGATTTATCTTTTCCATAAAATGGCCTGGCCGATCATTCAACAATACTATACAACTAAAATCATTTTGAAGAAGGGCATTGAAACAGAAGCCCTTATCCTTCAGTCGGAAAAACAAGCTCCATACAAACAAAATTTCCGCCAGCTGAATATTCAATTGCTGGTGCAACGTTTCAACGGCCGGGATTTTGTGGCCGAAACAAAAGAAATTCTATATTTCACCGACATGCACATTGTTGCACCTGGCAAAAGACTTCGTGTAAAATATAATCCTGCCAATCTTAAACAAGTGATGATCCTGAAAAACTGATCACATTTTCCAGCTATGATTTCCTGGACTCAATCGGTCTTATCCGCATAGATTTACTATATTCACTCCAATGAATGATGTAAACATTGTTTTCGATATTTTAAAATTCATGTTGCAGGCCAGGCCGGATTCGGCATTTGTCAAAAGCCTGTACCAGCAATATTGCGAACGAGGCGGACTCAGCAAGAAACAACTGGAAGGATTACACAGCAAGGCTTCTAAAGTAGAAGGAATTGCTCCCAGTAAACTGGTGACCCTGGAAGCGATCATTAAAAAGAAACCTACCCGTCAAAAATCGGAGAAGATTGAGCGTGCACCCGAGCCCGTTAAAGATGAGTCAGTCGGCAAAACGCTGGAAGCCATCCTGGCCAAATATCCCCAACACAAAAGAATTCTATTCCTCTATTCAAAATATACCCACAACGAGGCCATTAGTGCCATTGAACAGACGGAAATAGAGAAATTAGGAAAACTATTGCTAAAATAAGTTTACCCGTAACCGTTCATGTAACATGCGACCCGGCATCCTCGCTCCTACCGATAATTTCCTACATTTGTTTTTCAACCTAGTTTATATGAAAAAATATACGATTGTTCTATTGCTATTTGTTTTTTCAACCCTTCGGTCGATAGCCGATGAAGGCATGTGGCTACCTCAACTGCTACAGGCCCTGAATGAAAAACAAATGAAAAAAATGGGGATGAAGATCAGTGCTGCCGATATTTACAACATCAGCAAAAGCAGCCTGAAAGATGCGATCATCAGTTTCGGCGGGTTTTGTACGGCAGAAGTGATCTCCGACAAAGGACTTATCCTCACCAACCATCATTGTGGCCTCGATGCAATACAAAACCATTCTTCAGTTGAAAATAATTATATACAAAAGGGTTTCTGGGCTTACAATTACGGACAGGAACTGCAAAACCCCGGCCTGTTCGCTACGTTCATTGTTCGCATTGAAGATGTAAGCAAACAGGTATTGAATGAGGTGACAAGTACGATGTCAGAAAAAGAAAGGCAAAGCCAGATCGACAAGAACATCAATCAATTAAAAAAAGATTATAAAAAAGAAAGCTTTGAAGATATACTCGTAAGATCTTTTTTTGATGGCAATAAATATTTCCTGTTTGTAACAGAAACGTATAAGGATGTAAGATTGGTTGGCGCTCCTCCCGCTTCTATCGGCAATTTTGGTAAGGATACCGATAACTGGATGTGGCCAAGGCATACCGGTGATTTTTCAATGTTCAGGATCTATGCAGATAAGAATAATAAACCCGCTGCTTATTCTCCAGACAATGTACCGTACACGCCTAAACGCTCTTTAAAGATATCGCTTGATGGAACCAAAGAAGGCGATTTCACCATGGTATTTGGTTTCCCTAGTCGTACTACCCAATACCTGCCAGGTGCGGCCGTTAAACAGATCATGCAGGTAAATGATCCTGCCAAGATCGGCATCCGGGCAAAAGCTCTGGCCGTATTGATTGGCTTCATGCGTAAAGACGAGCACATCAAAGTTCAGTATACCGCCAAATACGCCAGCATTGAAAATGCCTATAAAAAATGGCAGGGTGAAGTACTCGGACTTACTTCCACCAACGCCTTGCAGAAAAAAGCTGATTACGAAAACATCTTTCAGCAACGGGTAAACGCAAACCCGGAATGGAAAAGCAAATATGCTAACGTGCTGTCTGAACTTTCTGCTGCCTACCAGAAAATAGAACCTTTTGCCTATGCCAGGGATTATTACAACGAGATCATGCCCAAAATTGAATTAATGGGCATTGCCGCTGATCTGAATGGAATGGCCAATGGTTACCAGAAAGAACCTGCTTCTTATCAAAAACTAAAAGACAAACTGTTTGCCAAACTGGAAGAAACATTTAAGGAATACAATGCCGGAGTTGATAAAAAAATGTTTGAGTCTTTGATAGAAATGTATGTAAAAGACCAAAAGGCAGCCAATGTATCGCCTTATCTGACCGGGTTACTGGCAGCCAATAATCAATCATATACTACTATTGCAGAAGACCTGTATAGCAAAACTGCTTTTACCAGCCTGGACAAAATAAAGGCGCTATTAAATGCAACTCCTGAAGAGGCTATCATCGCAATGAAAAATGATCCGGCGTTTATGCTGTACAGTGATATGCAGAAAACCTATTCAACATCGGTATCACCGGGGCTGAATGAAAACCAGGCGGAAATTAATAAACTGCAACGTGCATATATGCAGGCGCAACTCGAGGTGTTCAAAGAAAAGAATTTTTACCCTGATGCCAATAGCACCCTACGCTTAACCTATGGCAATGTAAAAGGTTACCGGGCCCGGGATGCAGTGAAGTATGATTACTATACCTATATGGATGGTATCATGGAAAAATATAAGCCAGGAGATTATGAATTTGATGTTCCGCAGAAATTGATCGATCTCTACAATAAAAAAGATTTTGGACCATACGCTGTCAAAGGGCGCCAGCCGGTATGTTTCATTGCAGCCAATCACACAACGGGTGGTAATTCTGGAAGTCCTGCCCTCGATGCTTATGGCAACCTGGTTGGTCTCAATTTCGATAGAGTGTGGGAAGGAACCATGAGTGATATCAATTATGACCCGTCTATCTGCCGGAACATAATGGTTGATATCCGCTACGTTCTCTTCATCATTGATAAATTTGCAGAAGCAAAAAACTTAATAGCTGAAATGAACCTGGTTCATCCTAAACAGGGGAAAAAGTAATATCCAGTTTAGGCAAAATAAAAAGTGTATACCAAACAGTATACACTTTTTTTATAAGTCAAATTTTTGTTTATTATTTTCCAAATACTTTCTTTAACAGGTCGGTAACCTGTGCTGCAGGATCTTTTCGAATTTTCTGCTCTTCCAGGCTGATGGAATAAAATATTCCCTGCATTGCTTTTGCAGTAACGTAGGCCGTTAGATCCGTATCTACCTGTTTGGTACCGGGTACGCGATTATATGCAGTAAATACATCTTTCCAATAATTGGTGGCATTTACTTTGGCCAAAGAAGCTTCTATCACCGGGCGCATTTTTTCTGTGAGACTTGCAGTAGTGTTTGTTTTAAGATATTCTGTAGCAGCGAAATCGCCTCCTTTAAGAATATTGATACCGTCTTTCACCGTCATATTTTTAATGGCATCCAGGAAGATGGGTGCTACCCCACTGGCTGCATCTTCTGCTGCACGGTTCATCGATAGAATGGCCTTATCCACCAACGACGACATTCCAAGGCTACGAAGTGTTTTCTCCGCTTTTTGTGCTTCTTCCGGCATCAGTATCTTTAGCGCAGCATCTTTAAAAAATCCATCAACACTACCCAATTTTTTTGCGCTGTTACCGGTCCCTACCGACAAAGCTTCCTTCAACCCATTGATGATCTCTTCCTGTGATAATGATCCGCCACTTTTACCAGGAAAACTTTTGGAAATGCCCGACAATACATTTTTACTGCTGTCTTTATTAACCGCTTTATTGATCTTACCCAGGATGCCCTGTGCATGTGAAGCTGTTAGTGCAGATAAGCAAATCAAAACCAACGTCATTTTTTTCATGAGGTAATAATTTTAAACAAAAATAAACCCATCCATGCTAACAAAGGGTTAATTATTTCCATTGCTGCATGGTGGCTTTTGATCCTTCCTGGTGTCTTTTTAAAGAACGAAATTTACCTTACATTTGTTGCAAGCATTATTTATTTTGAAGCAAGGAAACACATACGCTCATTTTTACAGGCTATCGGCCTATATCTCCATCATGATGAATGGCACTTCGGCTTTGTGCATCCATTAGAACAGAACCCCTTATCGCCAGTGAGATACTGGCAGATATTACACATTATTTACATAAGCTTTAATACTTTATAAAGATGCAAATAGCCATATTGGGCGCCGGCATGGTTGGACGTGCCATCGCCATCGACCTGTCAGCAAAATACCAGGTAACTTCTTTTGATATCAGTGAACAATCATTGAAATTACTTTCACAAAAAAAATCTTCAGTCAAAACGAAACAGGCAGACCTTGCCGATTTTGAACAATACAAGAGCCTATTAGAAGGTTTCGATATTGTTGTTTGTGCAGTTCCGGGCTTTATGGGATACAAAGCACTTAAGGCAATTATTGAAGCGGGTAAAAATGTGGTAGATATTTCTTTCTTCCCGGAAAATGCATTGGAGCTGGATGCTTTGGCCAAAGAAAAGCGGGTAACCGCCATCGTTGACTGTGGTGTGGCGCCCGGACTCAGCAACCTCATCCTTGGTTTTTACGACACACAAATGAAGATCGATCGTTTTGAATGTATGGTTGGCGGTCTGCCTAAAAAAAGAGAAAAGCCGTTTGAATACAAAGCGCCGTTTTCTCCCATTGATGTGCTGGAAGAATACAGCAGGCCTGCCCGTTACGTAGAGAATGGCCATATCGTAACGAAACCAGCATTAAGTGATGCCGAACTCATCGATTTTGAAAAGGCCGGTACGTTGGAATCTTTTAATACCGATGGTTTAAGAAGTATCCTGTTTACCATGGGGCATATCCCCAACATGAAAGAAAAAACCCTTCGTTATCCAGGTCATATTGAACTCATCGCAGCATTACAGAAAGCAGGTTTCTTCAATACTGATGAGATAAAAGTAAAAGATAAAATGGTAAGGCCTATTGATCTGACTTCTGCCCTGTTATTTGACCAATGGAAACTACAGGAAGAGGAAGCTGAATTTACCATTATGAAAATTATCCTGGAAGGAAATATGAATGGTACTCAGCAAAAAATAGAATACGACATATACGATGAATATGATGCTGCCAGTAAAACATCATCCATGAGCCGAACCACGGGGTATACCTGCACCGCAGCAGTGAACCTGATTACCCTCAATTTGTTTTCAGAAAAGGGAGTGTTTCCTCCCGAACTGGTGGGCAAGAACAAAATTTGCTTCGATTTCATCTTATCATACCTGGAAGAAAGAAAAATAAGCTGTCATAAAAAAACATCTACGGCTTAATAAAAATATGAAGGCATTGTACAACACAATCATTGTACAATGCCTTTTACTATAATTTGATGATCTTAAAAATTTTCTTGTCTGCCCCGTTGCCGATTTTTAGAATATAAACACCAGGTAATAAATCAGACAGATCCATTTTTTCTTTCGTTGAAACCATTGCCTGTTGTTTAAGCTTCACACCCGACATATTATAGATCACGGCTGTTTTACCTGATAATTCAAAATCATTTACGGTCACAATGTTTAATTGTTGCAGAACAGGGTTTGGATATACCTGCAGGTCACCTGTCGGCTTGGCCACTACAAGTGTATCATCCGGTAACGGTGCACCACTGGCCAATGAACTATCGCAGGCAAATGAATTGAGGAAAGAATTGCGGGCGCCTCCATTGGCAAACAAACCACGCATCTTACTTTTTTGTCCGTAAGT
>JAKQKY010000016.1 GCA_029560415.1 Bacteroidota bacterium
TCGTAAGTAACCTTTGGCTTTTGCGGTTTTACCAGTCTTACCAGGGTGCCTTGCCCGGCTGGCGAAACTTTGATCACCGCATAAATGGTGGCCTTTTCCAATTCACCGGTAAAGGAATAATTACTAACGATTTTGCGATTACCAGAAACGATCTTTGGTCCGCCTTTTTTACCACCAGGCGTATTGCCATACGAATCTTTATCACCTGTAGGTACTCCATTGTCATTCTTTCCATTTGGGTCATCTCCCTGGCTGCGGTACCCATTGTCTTCCGTAGGATTATTACCTGGTTTTTTACCTGGGCCGTCGTAAGTAACCTTTGGCTTTTGTGGTTTCACCACGGGAACCGGAACCGGAGCGGTTACTTTTTCTGTCCGGGGCTTTATGGGTGTTTTAACCGGCTTGGTTACCGGTGCTGCTGTAGCTTCCGCATTATCATCCGGGTCTACTTTTTCGGGTATGCTTTCGGGTTGGGTTGCCTCGTTTGCAGCAACAGCAGCTTCACGGGAGGGGGTTCCTTCTCCCTTGATCAGTGGCTGCTCTTTTCCAAATCCTTCTTCGTTATTGCCAAGGTTGATCTCGATCAGGTCCTGCACCAGGGGAACCGTTGGTGGTTCTACCGTCCAGCGAATGATAAAGAACAACAACAGGAGTACGCCACATATAACGGACGTATAGATGAAGGCTTTCTTATTTTTTTCAGATTCAAACGCTGTATTCATGGAAAAGTTAATAAGTCTGGTTAAAGTTATCTTTTTATATTATAACCTGATTCGCAGGCATATAAAAATGCATAATCATGTCATAAACTTTAACAAATCATTCAATTCACTTAACTGGATAGTTCCTTACTCCAAAAAGTAAACTGCCAATGCGTACCATATTACTTCCTGTTTCAATGGCCAGTTGGTAATCGGAACTCATGCCCATGGAAAGGGTGTCGAATTTCCAACTGCCAGAGGATATGCGGGCATATTGATCATACAACGATCGCAGGTTTTTAAATTCTGTTCCTATGATGGCCACGTCTGCTGTATTGCTGGCCATGCCCATCAATCCTTTGATACAGATATTGCTGAACTGGTCGGGTGTTGATCGGATTTTATCACACAAATCTTTTAGTTCCTGTTCATCCAGTCCGAATTTTGTTTCTTCTTTGGCAATATAAACCTGCAACAGGCAATCGATCCTTCGGTTATTTTTGGCTCCCTGTTTATTTATTTCCAGCAAAAGCTTTTCACTGTCGACCCCATGTATGAGGTAAACGAAAGGAGCAATGTATTTAACTTTGTTGCTTTGTAAGTGCCCGATAAAATGCCACTGAATATCTTTCGGCAACGCCTCATATTTATCTGCCAGCTCCTGCACATAATTCTCGCCAAAATCCCGTTGGCCTGCATCGTAGGCTTCCTGAATGTCGCTATTGGGCTTTGTTTTAGATACCGCAACCAGGGCAACCTTTTGGGCATCCAATGTTTGTTTTATCCGTGTATATGTCTCCGTTAAAAATGCCATGAATGTGAAAGTAATTTTAAAATGCCGGATTTCTTTTTATAAACTGCATAAATGTTTCAACTTGCAAGTAAAATATAATTATGCGATATCTTCAAATTTGCCTCGCAATATTTACAACAGGCTTCATTGTTTCCTGTAAGTCTCCTTATTTCACCAGTGTGAATGACATGCGCCAGATCAACGGGATCATATACCTGAAAGATGGAAAAGAAATTACCGGACCATTAAGCAGTTCATTGCAGAATTTCGGCGGCACAGAATCATATATCCGCTTTACCGATCAGAATGGTAAGGAAGGGCAGAAGATCTATATCAAGGATATCAAAGGCATCAGTGTGAGAAATAATTATTACGAACCCAAGCTCATCGACATGGGTTTTGCCAGCAGGGATAAAATGCTCTTTGTAAAACGGCTCACCAGGCCCGGTATGCGCATCGGTTTGTATGAATTATATGAACAACAAACCAATAGTAACAGTAGGGGACAAACGTATAATACCAATAGTTATACTTATTATGTTAGCTTTCCCGGGCACCCGGAGTATGAGGCCTGGAATGTAGATGGGAAGCACCTTACGCCCAATTTTGAAGACAAGATGAGTGAGCAGGTGAAAGATTGCCCAACATTAGCTGAAAAGATCAGGCAAAAAGAAAAGGGATATTTTTATGCACAGATATCATTCGCTTCAGAAAAGCGAATTGAAACCATCATGAATATTGCCGACGAATATGAAAAGTGCAAATAATTATTAATTGCTAATTCTTAATTATTAATTACTTCAAAATAGTTCTGCTGATCACAATCCTCTGCACCTCGCTGGTTCCTTCATAGATCTGTGTGATCTTGGCATCTCTCATCAGGCGTTCTACATGATATTCTTTTACAAAGCCATATCCACCATGGATCTGAACGGCTTCGGTGGCAGTCCACATCGCGGTTTCGCTGCTGAATACCTTGGCCATGGAGCTGCTGAGTGTATAATCGAGGTGTTCGTCTTTTTCCCAGGCTGCTTTCAGGCATAATAACCTGGATGATTCGATGCGGGTAGCCATATCCGCTAGTTTGAACTGGATGATCTGGTGATTCATGATCTCGGTTCCGAATGCCTTGCGTTGTTTGCTGTATTTCAAAGCCAGTTCATAAGCGCCGCTGGCAATGCCCAATGCCTGGGATGCAATGCCAATGCGGCCTCCGGCCAATGTTTTCATCGCAAATTTAAATCCGAATCCATCTTCACCAATGCGGTTTTCTTTAGGAACTTTCACATCATTGAATAAAATGGTATGTGTGTCGCTTCCGCGGATACCCAATTTATTTTCTTTGGCGCCAACTACAACACCAGCCCATTTTTTTTCTACAATAAATGCATTGATGCCGCGACTTCCTTTGCCAGGATCTGTTTGAGCGATCACCAGGTAAACACTGGCACTGTTGCCATTCGTGATCCAGTTTTTTGTTCCGTTGAGTAAATAATGATCGCCTTTATCTTCAGCAGTAGTACGTTGTGAAGTAGCATCACTGCCTGCTTCTGGTTCACTTAATAAAAAGGCACCGATGTATAGTTCGCCATCTTTTTTACCTTGAGCCAGTGGCGTTAAATATTGTTTTTTTTGTGTTTCATTTCCGTATTCCTGTAAACCGTAACATACCAGGCTGTTGTTAACGCTCATGCATACACTCACACTGGCATCTACCTTGCTGATCTCTTCCATCGCCAATACATAGCTGATGGTATCCATGCCGCTTCCTCCATACTCAGGCTTTACCATCATGCCCATAAAGCCCAGGTCGGCGAGTTTTTCGATCTGCTCTTTCGGAAAT
Organism: Bacteroidota bacterium; assembly: GCA_029560415.1. GTDB lineage: Bacteria > Bacteroidota > Bacteroidia > Chitinophagales > Chitinophagaceae > Ferruginibacter. The sequence goes on from JAKQKY010000016.1 coordinate 3,338, forward strand.
TTCTGCTGTTCGTCTCTTTCAATTACACCTGGCAGGCATTCCTGCTGGGCAAAATCGCGGGCGGCTTTCTGTATCATGAGATGTTCTTCCGAAAGTTGAAACTGCATATCGTTAATTTTAGAGGCACAAAAATAAGGTAAGGCCAGTAAGTATGTACCGAAAGGCTCATTTATTTTTTGAGCACATATCCATACTGTACATTGTACAGTAAGATGTATTCATTACCGAAAAACAAGCCTTCTACCGGGTAGTTTTATATCTTTGCACATCAATTTATATTATTGAATACCGCCAGGCAAAATCTAAAGATCCAAAAGATCATCGCAATCATCAGTATTGCGCTTTTTCTTATTAAAATAACGGCATGGTACATCACACATTCTGTTGCCATCCTCACCGATGCACTGGAGAGCATTGTGAATGTGGTGGCTGGTCTGATTGGCGTGTACAGCCTCTATGTTTCAGGTAAACCCAAGGATTTGGATCATCCCTATGGTCATGGCAAGGTTGAATTTATATCTGCAGCTATTGAAGGCACGCTCATATTAGTTGCAGGGATCGTGATCATATTTGAAGCGGTCAATAATCTTCGTGTCCCTCATACCATCCAGAAACTAGACTATGGAATTTACCTGGTTGCTTTAACTGCCATCGTGAATTATGCGGCTGGTAGTATCTGTGTAAGGGCCGGTAATAAAAATAATTCACTTGCTCTTATTGCCAGTGGAAAACATTTGCAGGCCGATACTTATACAACCGTTGGTATCATCGGTGGATTGATCCTGTTATTGTTTACGAAGATCACGTGGATCGATAGCGCAGTGGCTATTATATTTGCCCTTATTATCCTTATTACAGGATATAAGATCGTACGGAGTTCGATCGCCGGTATCATGGATGAAGCTGATATCAGCCTGTTGAAAAAAATGGTGGATACATTGAACAAGAACCGCCCCGTAAACTGGATCGATCTTCACAATCTGCGTATCATTAAATACGGCCCCACTTTGCATCTCGATTGTCATCTTACCGTTCCATGGTATTTCAATGTGCATGAAGCGCATCATGAAATTGATTCTTTGTCGGGACTGGTGCGCAAAGAATATGGCGAATCTGTTGAACTATTTGTACACTCAGACGGGTGCCTTGATTTTTCCTGTTCAATTTGTGATAAAATGGATTGCACCGTACGCAAGCATCCTTTCGAAAAAAAGATCACCTGGACCATGGAAAACATCTCCCGCAATAATAAACACAATCTTCAAAGCTGATTAGTATGGAAAAAAAGCTTGATCAACAGTATTGGGACGAGCGATACCATCAACAGGCAACTGGTTGGGATATCGGGGGCATCTCTACTCCTTTAAAGGAATACATCGATCAGTTAACCGATAAAAACCTTGCCATCCTGATTCCTGGCTGTGGCAATGCCTACGAGGCCAGGTACCTGCTCAACAAGGGATTTACGAACATAACGGTGGTGGATATCTCTCCTGTACTTGTTGAATCGATCGCTCAGTCTTTTTCTGATATTACAGACAATAGTTTAAAACTGATCTGCGATGATTTTTTTAACCTGCAGCCTGGTTTCGACCTGGTATTGGAGCAAACCTTTTTCTGTGCGCTTGATCCCGCTATGCGGAATTCCTATGTTCGAAAAATGGCCGACATACTGAATCCCGGCGGAAAACTGGTTGGAATTTTATTCAACAGGGATTTTGAAGGCGGTCCGCCATTCGGAGGTAACGTGAACGAATACCTGCAGTTGTTTGCTCCTTTTTTTGAGATTCAGACGATGGAATTATGTCATAACTCCATTGCCCCGAGAGCAGGAAGCGAAGTGTTTATAAAGGCAGTTGTAAAAAAATAAGCCAATTAAGATTCGAATAATTTCGCAACACCAAAGGCTGCTGCTGCTGCAACTGCGCCAATCATCGTAACCCGGATGGCACCCCAAAGCGCATTTACACCCGTGATCTTGCTTTTATAATAGCCAAAAATGAAGAGGCAGATCAGCGTAGCCACCACGGAATATTTCAGCGCATCGGTTGAACCTTCAATGAAGAAATACGGACTTAATGGAATGATGCCACCGGCAATATAAGACAACCCAATATTCAATGCGCTTTTTGTTGCCCTTTTGGGGTCGGGTTTATCTAATCCCAATTCATATTTCATCATGAAATCGACCCACCTGGCTTTGTCTTGTGCAATTTCCTGCGTAGCCTGTTCCTGTATCTCTTTACTAAGCCCGATATTGGCAAAGAATTCCTTTGTTTCTTCGATCTCTTTATGGCGCAGGTGTTCAACTTCATAGTATTCTCTCTTCACTTCACTGGCATAATGATCCTGTTCTGTTTTCCCGGCCAGGTATCCACCTAGCCCCATGGCAATGCTACCGGCAGCAATTTCAGCGATGCCGGCAATCACGATGATGCTGCTGCTATCTACCGCACCGCTAAGTCCTGCGGCGAGTGCGAATGGAACGGTAAGGCCATCACTCATCCCGATAACAACATCTCTTAATAAGTCAGAACTCTTTAAGTGCGTTTCTATATGATCGTGATGAAGATGGGTATCCATGATTGTGCATTTTCAGCTGCAATGTAAGTTGATGATCTAATAATTTAATCAAGCACCTGTAAACTTTTACGGATTATGTTTACACAGTCCATGATCTGCTCCCTGTTGATCACCAATGGCGGTGCAAACCTGATCTTATCGCCATGGGTAGGCTTGGCGAGTAGTCCGTTCTTCATCAATTCAAGACAAAGATCCCAGGCTGCTTCGGGGTTTGCATGTTTGATCACGATGGCATTCAATAATCCTCGTCCACGGATCGTATCAATATGCGGGGAATCTATTTTTTTCAATTCGTCCCGGAAAAGTTCACCCATTTCAGCCGCATTGGTAGCCATGCGTTCTTCTTTCAGTACTTTCAGGGCTGCGATTGCTACTTTGCAGGCCAATGGATTTCCGCCATAGGTACTTCCATGTTCGCCGGGTTTTATCGTAAGCATGATTTCATCATCTGCAAGTACAGCACTCACCGGTAAAACGCCACCACTCAGTGCTTTTCCAAGGATAACCATATCGGGCCGAACATGTTCATGGTCGCAGGCCAGCATGTTACCGGTGCGGCAAAGGCCGGTTTGTATTTCATCGGCTACCATCAGCACATTGTATTCGCTGCAGAGCGCCCTGATGCCTGCATAATATCCTTCATCGGGAACCATCACGCCTGCTTCACCTTGAATGGGTTCAAATATAAATGCAGCCACATTTTTATCCTGCAATGCCTGCTCCAGGGCTGCAAGGTCATTGTATGGGATCGATTCAAAGCCCGGCACAAATGGACCGAAATTTCTTGTGGCGGTAGGATCCGTACTGAATGAGATTACTCCCACTGTTCTTCCATGAAAGTTGGCTGAGCAAACGATGATCTTAGCTTTGTTGTCAGGAATTCCTTTCACTTCATAACCCCACTTACGGGAAAGCTTAATCGCAGTTTCAACAGCTTCAACACCGGTATTTACGGGAAGTACTTTGTCATAACCAAAATATGCGGTGATAAAAGATTCATATTCGCCCAACAGGTTATTATGAAAAGCCCGTGAGGTAAGGGTTAGTGTTTGCGCCTGTTCTACCAGGGCTTCGATGATCGTCGGGTGGCAATGTCCCTGGTTCACGGCAGAGTAACCGCTCAGGAAATCATAGTATCTTTTATCATCTACATCCCACATATGTACGCCTAATCCTTTTTTTATTACTACAGGTAAGGGATGGTAATTGTGGGCACCGTATTTATCTTCCAGGTCTAAATAATGTTGTGTATTAGCTGATAGCTGAATCGTTGTATGCATAACCTTAAAATGAAAAGTAAAAGTATTGGGTGAACGGGTCAATGAAGATGCCCCCTGGAATCAGGAGGTTAATCGGGGATTATCCTCGATGGTTGAGCAGGTCGAGATTACCGTGCAGAATGGGCC
>JAKQKY010000219.1 GCA_029560415.1 Bacteroidota bacterium
CCCGGGAGCGAAGATGACGACGAAGACGAAGAGACAGGAAGCGAAGACGAAGAAAACAATGCGTACAGTTTAGGTGCAGACAAGAAAGATTAAGTCCGCCAACCTGGTTTATAGCAACGTCTCTCAACGGGCCAATGAGCAAAGCCGGGAACGTTGAGGTAAGTTAGCAAATGAGGTTTTCATGATAATAGCCTACTCCAGCATACGCAGCGTACTTGTCATCGCACAATGCAGGGAGAAAGAGACGTTGCTGGAAAATAAAAAAGCTGCCTTATTCAAATACCAGTAAAGTGATTTGCCAAAGAGTAGGATTGGTGGCTGTACCCATGTTGGCAGGTGTTGACGAACCATTAATAATTAGAAAATTACAACTCGTATTGGTCATGTTTAGTGGAGCCAGCGTAAGGCTATTAAGATTTGAACTGCCTGAGCCTGCTTCATCAACGGGGCCTACAAAAATACCTGCGATGGTTGCTCCCCCCAGGTTATAGTTTAGTGTAGCGCCAATAACATCTGAGTTGGCAGCTACTCCTCCGGCATATCCAACCGTCAGTCTTACGAGCCGCCATTGCCCGCTGCCGCTGCCCCTTACAATACCCCGGCCCCCAACCGTAAGGCTGCCGTCAATGCTGGTGTTATTTCCAATGGTGAGTGCATTATTGGGGTTAAGGATACCATCCATCCGCACATCGGATCTAAAACGTACAGGGCCATTGTCAACATCCAGTTTGTAAGTAGAAACAGGTGTACCTATAGAAAGGTTGCCATCCATATAAGTATTGCCCGCAATGGTCAGGCGGGAACTTGTCACCGGGTCGGCATTGATACCAACATATCCACCAAACCTGGCACTTCCTGATGTATGGATATCGTACAGCGGATTTGTAATGCCCACTCCAATATTGCCACTAATGTACATATTACCACTTACGTTCAGCCGGGCATAGCTGCTGCTTACCCCCAATAAAAGGTTGCCCAAAGAGTCAAGCACCATTCGCCGGTTTCCATTTGTAAAGAAACCCAGCCCCTTACGATGTGGTAAACCTTCTCCATTAGACCGGGCAATGCCTGTAAGCCCATCGCTTCCAAATAACAGTCCACCCGAAGAAAGTGAACTTTGATGAGTGTTTAACTGGTCAATCATTAAACCACTATCAACTGCCAGTCGGGCCAATGGCTCGATTGTTCCAATACCCACTCGTTGTGATTTAGTGTGGATGCTAAGAAATGTCAATACAATCAATAAATTGAACGAACGGATTTTCATATCTCTTTCTTGTTTTATGAAAGGTGACTGGCTGGTTATTGCACGATGTTGATAGTGGCAAATATAATTTTCAATGATTTCAAGGAGGAGATAAAATAGTGAGCAGTAGGTTTAAATTAGTTAACGGCAGCTTTCGTCCTGCAAGGTTTCTGTTGCCTGCACTTAAAACATAAAATATTTTTCTTCTGCTCTGAGCCGGCTCTATAAACTCTGCCAAAATCTTGTGCGCACGTTAGCAAGACTCAACGGATACTCAACAGGCAGCAGGTGATTAACGTCCTGCAACGTCTCCCATCAAAAAAAACCAAGCTATAAATTATAAGTTTTCCAGCAATGGCTCTCAACGAGCAAAGCTGAAGATATTACTCAGCAAGAAAATTTGCAGGAGGGAGATTATAATTATAGATTTGAGGTCGAAGTAAAACAGGCAGAAAAGGATTGATTGCATCAGGGTTGTTAGCTCAGTTGGTTTAGAGCATCACGTCGACAACGTGAGGGTCGCTGGTTCGAGCCCGGCACAGCCCACCATATTTTAGTAACATTTATTTCCATCCTGCACAGGTTGCCCAACCTGCTGCCATTTGTTACTTGTTTATAAAAAATATCTTAGCCATACTATACCAGCATAGCCAGGTAACAACAAGGCACAGGTCAGAGACTTTCGCCAGTTGGTATAGCGTACTCCACTATAATTTTATAAATTCTACCCGTCGGTTTTTTGCTTTGTTACCGGCTGTATCGTTGGCGGCAACAGGCTGCTGTTCTCCTTTACCATCTGTTTCCATACGGGCAGCATCAATGCCAAAATTATTTACCAGTTCGTCTTTAACCGCAGCAGCACGGCGCTTCGACAGATCGAGGTTGGCAGCCTCTTCGCCATCACTGTCCGTATGGCCGGTAATGCGGATCTTCACTGCCGGGTTTTCGTTGAGCACCTTTGCAATTTCTTTCAATGTTGCATAAGAAGCCGGCTTTACTTCAGCACGGTTTACATCAAAATAAATACCGTAGCTGACCAGTTTGCCTTCAGTAAGTAATTTATTGCGCATGTCCGGTAAACCGGCCGCCACCCTGAAGTTGGCAATCATCGGCGCCGATTCACCATTCATTTCAAAACGGAGCATATTGTATTTCACGCCTTCTGGCATTCCCCTGGGCACATCAAATATCTTTTTTTCATTTACGTATACTCTTAACCGTTGTTTTTGAACCCATACGGCAAAATGGTACAATTGATTTTTTATTAGTTCATAATCCAGGTTGCCGTTGAGCACATATTCGCCATTTGCATAAGAGGAATAGTAGCTGGTATACGATTCAATATTCAGTTTCATACCGGCATTGCCGGGTATGGCGCCGCCTTCTAAAGGAGTTTTAATATCGCCCGATACGATGAAAAATCCAAAACCAATGGCCTGTGCATCCCCGGTTTGGTTGGTAGGTATAAAATCAAATTCAGCGGTAAAGTTATCAGGGAAATCGCCCTTTGTATCCGGGATATAAAACCCGCTGCCGGTAAGCTGGAACCATTTGCCGGGGGCAATATTGGTGGTTACAATTTCTCCGCTGCCATTGGTATTCCAGGCTGCAGGAAAATCGCCGGCGTTCTCATTAAAGTCATCAAAGAACAACAGTTTTTCTCCCGGTATAAAATCATATTTTGAATATACTTTCATGGAAGTATCAACCTGGGCTGTTGTAATTCCGGGTACCGCATTCAGCAGTAAAGCCAGTAAAGCAATAATTGTATTTTTCATGTTACATTCATTTTAATACAGCTCTTAAACTGATATAAAGTTATAATGGCGGTATTGGCTGCTTCATGACGGGGGTTAAATATGGTACTGATAGATGTCAGTAAAAAAGATACATGAATGCAGCATTTGCTTGCACGTCAGTATTCGTATCCGCACAATAAGTCACAGGCCGTGATATGCCCTGTATTGAGTCAAAATACCTTTGAAAGGGTATCAGGCTTTCCTAAAAGATTTTTAAGTTTGAGCCTTAATGTATCGTCCATGATCAGGTTACTTATTTCATTTGTTTTATTGTTGATTTATTTAAACGCAGCAGCACAACCCGTTAGCGGAACTTCCACGGTATATTCACAAAGCCAGATGCGGCAGGCCCGTGAAAATGCTGAAATGAACCGTCATTATGAAAATGTAAAGCCCCTGTCATCCGGCAGTGGCAGTACTTCGCAAAGTAATGGCGGCGCTGCATCGCCCTACATCAGTTACAGTGCACAAGTAAGAAAAGATGCTGACACAAGGAATGCGTTCGAAACAAAAAAGAAAGCACTGGGCAGGGCTATCAGGAACGGACTGATCAACAGAACAGCTGAACAGTACGACCGTTTTATGAAGGCCGCCGCAGACGCAGGATTCAGCAAAGAAGAAGCAGAGACTTATTTCGGGAAAAACCAGACCGCATTTGCACAACTATTGCTACGGCCCCATCATTTGATCGATGGTTTTTTTCCTGGATTTGATCCAACATCCCTGCCACCGGTTCCTGTAAAAAAAGCAAAGGTGAACAGCCTGGGCAATTTGCGTACAGAGGATATAGCCCCGGGTGAAACAGATATAGTGGAAGTGTACAGGATTTTAATGCATACAATACAGTACAGCAATTCATGGGAAGAGAAAGAGCAACTGTATCATCGGGCCATTGAGATTTCCACCACCGTTGCCCGGCGGGCCAAATTGAATTATATCAGCAATTCGGATGATCTATGGTATAGTCTGGGTTATATAAAATATGTAAACGGCGACTATGGAAGCTCGGTACAGTATTTTAAAAAATGCCACGAGGTAAGATATGTTTTAAGGAACGACCGTCAAACAATGAGCAGTGCAGTTACGGAAAAAGACTTGTTCAGTTTTTTATATGCCGGCTCATTGCTGAACAATGATATTGCAGAAGCCATGGCCTATTTAAACCTGGCAGTTAAAAATGGATACTCCGGACCTGTGTTCTTATCGCATCTTTATATGCTACAAGGTGAGCATGCTGCAGCGATACAGGTAGTGCAGTCTCATCTCAGCAAGGAACCCAATCCGCTCATAGCAGCGAGGTACCAATACTATGTACTTGGATTGATGCTGTTACAAAAAAAGGATGCAGAGGCCTTGCTGTATCACAATGCACAACCGGGTTTTGATGAAATAAACAGTACGGAGGAGTTAAGAACGAATGTGGCCATGGCTTTATACAACTTTGTGCTGGAAGATGAGAAAGCACCTGAATACAAAGGTTTTCAACCCGGGCGCTTTTTCAGGCTCGACCTTGCCAAACAATTAAAACCCGGGCTTAGGTTAATTGTGGAAAAAAGCTACCAGGTAAATGAGTCGTTTAAAAGGCTGGATCAAATGGAGGAAGACCTTGCAGTGCTGGCAGGTAAGGCAGGTTATGATGAAGTGGTAACAACACCGGTAAATACACCGGGCACGATTCGTTTTTATAAACCCAATGGCCATACCAATGTCGTATTGAAAGGGTTGCCGCACCCGGCCAGCTTTGCACAGGTAACTGAAGAGCAAAAGCAGCAGGGATATAGAAATTTTGAATCGTTGGCAGATTTTCTTGCCGTATTAAAAGAAGGTATTTTGTACGGTTATGAGTCTATGTTTGACAGAACTACCCGCTTTGATGACCTGTATCTTGCTTTTGATACATCATTCGGTTTGAAATATTATTTACGTGACTTTTCTGCATTTGAAGTATCGAGATCAGTAAATGCTTATATCCACCCCCGTATACCTGTTGTGGCCGGCTATCATACGGAAGAAACCATGGATAACGCCATTGCCTATGCGAAAAAGCTCGGTAAGGAAATTAAGAAAACAATGACCCTGGATGTAATTACTTTTTCAAACAGGATTTTTTTCGAATCGTATGTTGAAAAGAAGAAGAAGGATGCTGCAAGGCCGTTTCACTATTGCTATCGGATTACAGTTGAATCTGAGGAAACGATCGATAAAAAGCCTTATTACCGGGTAATACTGGAAATTTCCAGGATCTGAGGCAGCAGCTGCTTAATAGCCGGCCCTTTGAAAAAAATGCTGGTTTTCATTCCCACCAGTGTCTTTCATAAAAAACCTTAACACTGTAAATTATAATATTTCCAGCAGCGTTTTCTATGATCTCATCAACCCATATTACAAAAGCCTTTGAATATTGGTAATTACATTCACTAAATGGTTGGATATTTTCCCAACCTGTAGTTTGCCATGAAGCTGCTGTAGATTGAAATCCCCAAACAATCCCGTTTCAGGGTAAAGTGGCGACTGGGTTCGGGTGCCACAGACCTGGAGGAGGGTTTTAATTCTTCTGCTTCGCTTTGGTTTGGTGACTACGCTCACAGTTTCCTAAAACAAACACTTCATTTATGTATAGGGTTCGTTAAGCTACGAACCTTGGCACAGATTTTTGTTCTTACGCAGGTTTACAATACAATCTATAACCAGGATGGATAGTAGTTCATGTATCACGAACCATATAAGAGAAAGAGATGCCCGAATTGGTTATAAAAATATGCTTTACTGGATAACGTGAGGAAAATCACCAATAATTATTAAAATCTGCAACCGCTTACTTTTTTTAAAAAAACAAGAATACATGCACCCTGAACGTTTAGTAAAAGATTTATTTTTCATCCCGTTTTTTCTAATCATTTCTATGGGGGCTAAAAGTCAGGCCATTTCCGAAAGGATTGATGCAGCAATGCTTCTTGCAACCGAACTGCCTGTACAACAAACATCCATCGCTGAAGCGGCCCATGTTATACCTGTTCAGGGTGGTGATGCAATTGTTTCAGTGAATGCCGTACTGTCGCCGCCGTCCTGCACTGTTAATATGTTGCCAGTCAACGGATCCGTCGTTAATACATCCCCTGTTATTTTTCGCTGGAGTGCTG
>JAKQKY010000226.1 GCA_029560415.1 Bacteroidota bacterium
AATGAAACCTTTATTTATTTCTCTGAGCAATTTGCCAAACTGAAACTGGCCACACCAGCCGTTTTGTATGTGAGCGACGATCATCGTATCTATATACAGAATGATGTAGGCAGCATATCGCTGCTTGATAAACTTGAACAGGATGGGTTAACAGAAGAAGTGTATGGCTTGTATAAAAAAAGCCTTTCCCAATTGGCTAAGCTGCAGGTGTCCGGTAACGAAGTAATCGACTACAAACGTTGCCTCACCAACGCTGTTTTTGGAAAACAGGCCATCATGGCCGACCTCCTGTATTTTAAATATTATTTCCTCGATGCCCTGGCAAGGCCCTATGATAAACAAAAACTCATCGATGATTTTGAAGCACTAAGCAATTATCTGTCTCATACAGAATATACCTACTTTATGTTCCGTGATTTTCAAAGCAGGAACATCATGGTCAGGGAAAATGAAATTCATTTCATCGACTACCAGGGTGGCATGAATGGCGCACCCCAGTATGATGTGGCGTCGTTATTGTGGCAGGCCAAAGCCAACCTTCCCGATGAATGGAAACAAAAATTATTGGATGATTATATTGATGCATTTGAAGCAACGATCGGGAAACCAGTAGACAGGGAGATATTCCGAAGCCAGTATAACGGTTATGTACTGATTCGCTTGTTACAGGTATTGGGTGCTTATGGTTTCCGGGGATTGTTTGAACGAAAGGCTCATTTCTTAACCAGCATTCCATTGGCATTGCAGAACCTCAGATCTTTTATAGCAAATCAAAGCATTGGCATTGCAGTTCCTGAATTTAAAAAAGTTTTGGAGATATGTATCAGTGATGAAGTGATGAAAGAATTTACGCCTGTGCAAGCCATTGAAGAAACAAAACTTATCGTTACCATCAATAGCTTTTCATTTAAGCGTTTCATTCCGGTTGATCCCACAGAAAATGGAGGTGGATTTGTTTTCGATATGCGGGGTATTCACAACCCAGGCAGGTATGAAGAGTATA
>JAKQKY010000236.1 GCA_029560415.1 Bacteroidota bacterium
CAGGGCCATCAATGCTGCATTGAGAGCAAAAGATAAATGGGCGGCCATGAGTTGGGAGAACAGGGCTAATATATTTTTAAAAGCCGCTGATCTGTTGGCGACAAAGTACCGTCCTTATATCAATGGTTGTACCATGTTAGGACAAAGTAAAAACTGTTACCAGGCAGAAATTGATTCTGCTTGTGAGCTGATAGATTTTCTCCGTTTTAATGTTCATTTTTTAAGTGATATATACCGGCAGCAACCGATCAGCAGTCCTGGTGTAAACAACCGGGTAGAATACCGCCCGCTGGAAGGATTTGTTTTTGCCTTAACGCCCTTCAACTTTACTGCAATCGGTGGTAACCTGCCCACCAGTGCTGCCATGTGCGGCAATGTGGTGGTATGGAAATGCGCCAACACACAGGTTTATAGTGCACAGATGTTCATGCGAATTTTAAAAGAAGCGGGTCTGCCGGATGGTGTGATCAACCTGGTATTTGTGGATGGCCCTACCATTGGTGAAGTAGTTTTCAATCACCCCGACTTTGCAGGCATACACTTTACCGGTAGTACAGGTGTGTTCAATAAAATGTGGGAGACGATTGGGAAGAATATGGGAATGTACAGATCCTATCCACGCATTGTTGGCGAAACCGGCGGAAAGGATTTTGTGATCGCACACAAGAGTGCTGATCCTGATGTGGTGGTGGCGGCGTTGGCAAGAGGAGCGTTTGAATACCAGGGACAAAAATGCAGTGCTGCTTCAAGAGCATACATTCCATCTAATATAGCGGCTGAAGTAAGAAAGAAACTGGTGGCAGAAGTAAAGACCATGAAGATGGGCACGGTAGAAAACTTCAGCAATTTTGTAAATGCCGTGATAGACGAAAAGAGTTTTGATAAACTGGAAACTTATATCCGTGGTGCCAGGAAGAAGGATGCCAAAGCAAAAATATGGGTAGGAGGGAAGTGTGATAAAACGGAAGGCTTCTTTATTGAACCAACGATCATTGAAGCGCTTGATCCCAACTATGTCACCATGTGTGAAGAATTGTTTGGGCCGGTGCTCACCGTATACATTTATGATGAAAACAAATTTGAAGATGCGTTGAAACTGGTTGACAGTACATCACCGTATGCTTTAACCGGCGCCGTGATTTCAAGAGATAGATATGCAGTAGAGCAGGCCACTAATAAATTAAGAAACAGCGCTGGTAATTTTTATATCAATGACAAACCCACCGGTGCCGTAGTGGGTCAGCAGCCATTTGGTGGTGCCAGGGCCAGTGGCACGAATGACAAAGCGGGTTCCATGCTGAATTTATACCGTTGGTTAAGTGCGAGGACAATCAAAGAAACTTTTGTACCGGTGACGGATTACAGGTATCCGTTTTTGGGAGAGGAATAGAATTAAAAGAAGTCAACTTTTCAAAAGTTGACTTCTTTGTTTGATAAAGAAATAAATTCGCACACAAATATTGTATCATTGACAACCATTCTCAATAAA
>JAKQKY010000024.1 GCA_029560415.1 Bacteroidota bacterium
AGAAATTTTCAAAGCATCAAACAACTGAAACAGCAAATTGAGGTGATGGCGGCGTATAAATTAAATGTCTTTCATTTTCACCTGACGGAAGATATTGCCTGGCGGCTGCAGAGTAAACAATACCCGCAGCTGACCGATGCAAAACATATGCTGCGCAATGCCGGAAAATACTATTCAATTCCGGAAATGAAAGAGTTGATCGAGTATTGCCGGCAACGGCATATCACCCTTATACCAGAAATCGACATGCCGGGTCATAGTGCAGCCTTTAAACGGGCCATGGGAGTGGATATGCAAACAGAGAAAGGAATGAATATCTGCAAAAATATACTGAGGGAATTATGCCTGGAGCTGGATGTACCGATCGTCCATATTGGAGGAGATGAAGTGAAGATTGTCAATATAGATTTCCTTCCCCAGATGACAGCCCTCTTGCAATCACTCGGCAAAAAAGTGATTGCCTGGGACCCCGGCGGATCTGTACCGGAAGGAACCTGGCTGCAAATGTGGATTGGTACGGCAAAACCAAAAGACCGGTTTCCGTCCATTGATTCGAGACATTTATACCTCAACCATTTTGATCCGTTGGATGGAGTAGCAGCCACTTTTAATCACATGATTTGTGATGTACCGGTTAGTGATGAAACCAAAACTGGGGCTACTCTTTGCAACTGGCCTGACCGGAGAGTGGCCAAAGAGGAGGACCTTATCACCATGAATGCGGTTTACCCGGTCATGCTGACCTTTGCCGAACGCTGCTGGCAAGGTGGCGGGTGGAAAAATTATCTATCTGATATCGGCATGCCGGGCACTGATCGCTATAATGCTTTTGAGGAATTTGAAAACAGGTTACTGGAACACCAATCACTTTATTTTAAAAATCTGTCCTTCCCCTATGCCAGGCAAACTAATATTGAATGGCATTTGCTGGGGCCTTTTGACAATAAAGGAAACACAGAAATGGCTTTTGCACCTGAATCCACTTCTTTTGCAGATACTGTACAATTAACCAGGTATCCTTCGGTTTACGGAGGCAGCATCTGGCTCAGGCATTTCTGGCATCCGATGATCCAATCCCATTTAGAAAACCCGGAGGACAGTGCTACTTACTATGCGATAAGAAAAATCTGGAGCGATAAAGAAGGGATTAAAAAACTGTGGATTGGGTTCAATGATTTATCCCGTTCGACCGCCACGGATTCGCCACCAGTTAACGCCTGGGATGAGAAAGGAAGCGCCTTATGGGTGAATGGCAAAAAAATCCCGGCACCCGAGTGGAAACGGGCCGGTCAAAAAGGAGATCAGGAAATTCCTTTAACCGATGAGGGATTTGCCTACAGGGAACCAGTTATGATAAACTTCCATAAGGGCTGGAATATCGTGCTGGTAAAAGCCCCGGTGGCCTCTTTCATTGGTAAAGACTGGCAAAACCCTGTAAAGTGGATATTTACAGTGGCCGTGGCAGCGGAATAAACTGAAAAAACCAAAGTAATAACCTCAAAACCCGCCTAAAATCAAATCAGGAATAGTTTTACATTGATATTAAAGAGACATCTTCTACTTCGTGATAATTAGCGTATAGTTTAAATATATACCGCTGCAAGTAGTGATAATACAGCTTCATTTGGCGTCATCTTCAAGCAATTTTAACTAATACTACGGAAAACAGTACTCTTTTAAAAGCTATGAATAGCTGATTATCAATATATAAAAGAATTTTTCGTTATATATACTGGGCGCATATGACTAAAGTCATATATACATGAATAATCTTGTTCTAATTTAGTTTGTGAATATTCACTAACATTAAAAATTAAAAAAATGACTGGAAAGAATAACATGTCGATCGGGTTTCTTACCATGGGAGCCTTCATGGCTTACGGATTCCTTCTCATATACTTAAGAGATTTTGCCCCAGATAAAGCAGAATGGGTAAACTCTTACAGCACAGGAAAACATTTTGAAAGCAGACTTGCGCATGTGCATGGGAATCTGTTCGCATTTCTGAATATTCTCATTGGCTACTTATTGCTGCATTATGCAGATAAAATCCGTTCTGCAAAAATGATTTCAATACTTGCGTTGACTGGTTTGCTGATGCCTGCTGGAATTTTAGCAGAAGTATATTTTAAAGCACCACCCGTTTTTGTGTTGTTGGGCGCTATTTCGATGACTACTTCAGTAATATGGCTTGGTGTATCCCTTTATAAAATGAAATTATATACTAAATGAGGGAAAGACAACTCGAAATTATTCAGGCAGCCGGTGACATCCTAACTGAGTCCGGTTTAGCGGGCCTCACAACTAAAAATCTTGCACTTAAAATGGGGTTCGCAGAAAGTGCCTTGTATCGTCATTTTAAAGATAAGGAAGAAATTATCATTACGATGTTACATTACCTGGCTAATGAAATGGATGACCGGCTTTCCGTTTGCTGTGCTAATTATGACGACCCCGGGCAGAAATTAAGAGTACTGTTCAATGATCAGTTCACATTTTTTGAAAATAATCCCCATTTCCTTGTTGCCGTATTCGCAGAAGGCTTACTCGAACAAAGCAAAAAGGTAAATGAAGCAATTTTTAAATTGATGGCCATTAAAAAAAAGCATCTTCTGCACATCATCAGGGAAGGGCAACTGAATGGAAATTTTGAATCTTCTGTGAATGGTGATGATTTAGTACAGATTCTTATGGGAAGTTTTCGGCTGCAAATGCTACAATGGCGAATAACAAATTTTTCATTCAACATTGTATCGAAAGGAAATCTGTTTATGGAAAGTGTATTCCAATTAATAAAAAAACAACCAACTTCAAATGAGTCTTCTGTTAGATTCGCTTAAAACCCTGATCGCAATTCTTCTTCTATTATTTGCTTTAATAACTCTTTTCCTGAGCAGCTCTGTAATTTTTGATCTTTTTGACATACGAACCAGAGAAGGAAATTTTGTTTTCATTGTAGTTTGGGCAAATTTTATAACCGCCTTCCTATACTTGTTTGCGGCATATGGGTTATGGCTAAAGAAAATATGGACAGTACCTGTACTTGTAGCAGCTATAATTATTCTTGCCGCAGCTTTCTTCGCATTACTAATTTATATCAAGCAGGGTGGTTTTTTTGAGACCAAAACTATAAGTGCTTTATTCATCCGTATCGGACTTACGTTATCCTTCACATTCGCCTCATATTTTATAATTAAAAATATTAAAAATTGAAAAAAAACATCCTGCTGATCCCTGCCGTACTTCTGCTTCATGTAGCATGTAACAACCCTGAAGAAAAGAAAACAGGTACTCATGAAAACCATCTGAAACAAGACAGAAATGAACAGCAAATAAAAATGGAAGGTCATGACAATCAAACAGTTAAAGTATTGCTAGACAATGGAAAAAAATGGAAGGCTAATACAGAAACAGTGGCTGGTATAAACGAAATGTCATCTCTTGTGATGGGCGGAATTACTGGTAAGTTAAACGCGGTGGAGATTTATGACACCTTGCAGTTTACTTTCAAAAGCATATTTGATAAATGCACCATGACCGGGGAATCACATAACCAGTTGCACAACTATTTGATTCCGCTGAAAGACGATTTAACGAAATTAAAAACAAGTAAGACTAATATTGCAACACTCAAAGAAATGCATAAATACCTGTTAACATTTAAAAAATATTTCGAATGAACCTCAAAGCCATATTTCAGGATAATAAACTGATTCAAACAAAAAAAATATTTTCCGCTGCCGAAGGAGTAATAGTAATTCATATCAGCGCTGGCAGCAGTTTAAAAGAACATATTACTACAATACCCGCATTATTAGTATGTGTTGCAGGAGAGGTCATATTTGAGAATGACAGGTCCGAATCAGAGCGGATGATTGCCGGCGAGTTTATCAATATTGAACCAAACATGAAACATTGGGTACTTGCAGAAAATGAAAGCACTTTATTACTGATTAAATAGAAATTCATTATTTGAACAACGAAGAATTACTGCTGGCACAGATAAAAATGAATCATTAAATTTTAACACCTCCGGAAACGATGTATACTGACGGATATTTATTCTGGCTTTGGGTGTAATCAGAGCGCGGGTTTCGGGAAGTAATTTTTGCAAGTTATAGTACAACAGAACTTTTATATCGTTTACATCTGATAAGCGCTAAGCATTTCTTACCTGGTAATCCAACCGTTAACAGTGATGCATACAGAATATTCAAATTACCAAATCGGCATTGAATGAAAATATCAGTCAGAAAATACCCATTATTGATTTTAGTGCTTATTTTATTTATAATCAGCAATGGTAAAACAGCAGGGCAACAGAATAAACTTAATTCATTCCAGGTTCTCTGGGATAATGATTTCCTTAATATTCGTGGAGACGGAACAGACAGGTACTACACCAATGGCATTCGCCTTGATCTATTTTATTTAAAAAAGCAAAAAACAAAGTTTCCCTCATCACTGCTGCTTAATATTTCAAATGATAATAATAATATCTTCAGTTGGGGACTAGCCCAATCCATGTTCACCCCGAGAAATATTAGTTACCCGGATATTCAATATAATGACCGGCCTTACTCGGGTGCATTATTTGGCATTCATTCACTTCAATCTACACATAGTGGCAAAAGAACGAGAGTAAACACCGAAATCCGTTTTGGAGTAATCGGACCACTTAGTTTTGCTAAAGAAACCCAAACATGGGTGCATAATGCCTTTAATTACACAAAGCCACTTGGATGGCACAATCAGGTACCAACTGACATAATTCTAAATTATAATATCAACATAGAGAAGCAACTGCTTTATCCATCGCGAAATTTACTGGTTACCGGTATAATTGAAACGTACAATGGCACAGTATATAATGCAGCGGGCGCAGGCTTTATGCTGAAATTGGGTAAATTCCAGAATTACCTGGAAGAATATTTCATACCTATTAAAAAGAGGGATATTCCCTTTCAATTATATCTATTTATGAAACCTGCGATAAGGGTTGTTCTGAGCAATGCATTGCTGCAGGGAGGGTTACTAAACCAGATCTGGGCTCAAAATACGGGTTATACACTAAATAAAGACATTATTGAGCGTCTCCTTCCACTTTACGATGCAGGCGCAACTCTGGTTTTGCCAGCGTTTTCTCTAACCATCAGTCAAAAATTTATTGGTCCGGAATTTAAAGGACAGTACACACAAGAGTTTGGAAATCTAACGATGAAATTTAAATTATAAAAAATCTTGGTGATCGTTTAGCGGTAAGAAAGAAATAAATCTTTCCCATGCCAGAAAGATGATTATTTACTTTCCTTCATTTACGGGTTGGTTGTTTGCAATTCAGTCCAACCAACTCTCCGTAGCAAAACATACTTAAAGAGAAGCTTACTGATCACGTTTCACAAATTCTTAAATATCATCCACTTCAATAAATGCTGTTAACTACGCTTTCTCTTACAACTGATGCTATATATAGGATACCAAAATCCCATTGGGTCAATCTCATTCACATTATTATATAGGAAGGATATCTATATATTAACAATCGTTTGTTCGTAAACGTAATATTATTTCTTTAGGTGTAAACTCTTACTTTTGTTTCAAATTCAATGACATGAAATCTTGGTTAAGACTCCTGATCACAGCCGTGATAACGGGCATGATAAGCATGCACACGTCACCGGCTAAAGCCCAATGTGGCCTGGCCCCCACTTCCGGCACTACTACAATCACTGCTGCTAACACCATCGTCAACTCCTATTATCCCGGTACCAGTAACCCGGTAAGCGGTACTTCTTCATTGGTAGTTGGAGCCATTAATGCAGCTGGAAACGCTACTCCGGTTGCGGCCGGCGATCTGATCCTGATCATTCAAATGCAGGGCGCTGATATTAATTCCGGCAATTCCAACAGCTATGGGGATGGCGTAAGCAGTGCCACTGCCTCGGGCTACCTCAGCACCAATCTGTATGCAGGTTATTATGAATACGCGAATGTGGCGAGCGTAGCCGGCACCACAATCAATCTTACGTACCCGCTGATCAATAACTACTATACCCGTTCCTTTTCTGCGGGCAACAGTATCCGCAGTTACCAGGTGATCCGTGTTCCCCGCTATTATAACCTGGTCATTAACGCGTCTTCATCCATTACCGCTGCAGCCTGGAATGGGACTTCAGGTGGAGTAATCGTGGTAGATGCCACCAACCTGCTGACGTTTACCAACAGCACATCGGTCATTACAGCTACCGGTCTCGGCTTCAGGGGCGGCGGTGGTAAACAATTCGGCGGCGCCACCGCAGGTAATACCAATGGGGCAGGTGCTATTACGAATACTGATTACCGTTGGAATTCAGCCGTCACCACGGCCGCCAATACAGTCGGTGGCTCCAAAGGAGAAGGGATTGCCGGAACACCGGTCTATATTCCCAATACCGTTGCCAGCACCACCACTACTGGCACCCTGGAGGGATATGTTGATGGCTGTATGGGTTGGGGTGCTCCCGGCAATGCCGGTGGTGGTGGAACCGATGGAAGTCCGGGCGCCAACGAATATAATCCAGGTGGCGGCGGCGGTGCAAATGGGGGTGCTGGTGGTAAAGGGGGAGCTGGTTGGGAAGACGGCCTTAACAATCCCAATACTTACCCGACCGGTGGTTATGGCGGCAGTGCCTTTTCTCAATATGCACTTTCCCGGCTGATCATGGGCGGTGGAGGTGGTGCCGGCACCGGCAATAACAGTAACGCCAGTACAGAATATTTCTGCAGCGGAGCTTCAGGAGGTGGAATTATCATAGTCAGGGCAAACGCCTATAGCGGTGCCGGACAGGTGATTGCGAACGGTGCTACGGCCACGAATATTACTACCGGCGGACAAACAGATGCTGCCGGCGGCGGCGGCGCAGGTGGTACCATCATTCTGGTTACCACAACCGGCAGTACCGGTATCAGCAATCTGACCGCCACAGCCACCGGTGGGAATGGCGGTGATATGACAACCCATTTTTCACACGGCCCCGGCGGCGGCGGCGGCGGTGGTATTATTTATACCAACGGAACACTTGCCAGTTCCAATGTAAATGGTGGAACCAACGGCAGAACCCGTACCTGTTGTAGTGCCGCAAATCCATTAACGGATACCTGGGGGTCTTCGCCGGGTGCAAATGGCCGGCTTATTGTTCTTTCTTCCGCTCCTGTTTTATTAAATGGAGCCGGCTCACCAGCTGCCTGTGGCACTTTACCGGTAACCCTCACCCGCTTTAAAGGCACGTTGGATAATAACCAGACAGCTTTACTCAATTGGCTGATCGGCGAATCAATCAATTTCCGCCAGTTTGAAGTGGAAATGAGCCTCGACGGTCTCAACTATTCCACTACCGGTATCGTTTCATTTATACCCAACCAATCCGATTACAGTTTCAGTCAGCGTTTACAAACCGGCATTCTGTATTATTTCCGTTTACGAATGACGGATCAGGACGGATCATTTAAATACAGCAATATTGTTACTCTTCGCGCCCAGGAACTGGCCAGCGAGTCCGCACTGCAGCTCATGAACAATCCCGTTACGAACAGTAGCCTGCTTAAAATAAAAGCCGCCTTTAACCAGACGGCCGTATTAAAGATCTATGACGAAACCGGCCGGCTGCTGCACAACAAAACAATTGCCCTGAAAAGTGGCACCCAATTAGTGGACGTAGCTGAAACAAATGGATTAATACCTGGTACCTACCTGCTGCAAATGATGCTTGACAAAGTGCCGGTATCTGCAAGACTGGTGAAATTATAATCAATCGCTCAGCAAAACAGCAAGGCACCGGTTATACCGGTGCCTTGCTGTTTATAGTAAACCCTCAATGATCAATCCAGCTCACCCGCCAGCATCATCTTATAAATGGAAATCTTGCCAATAGCTAATACGTTGGCGGCTGCGACCCTAATGTTATTTTCTTCTCCTATTCTGTTTTACAATAGCGCATGTGTACTGCCGCAGGATCTTATCCTCCGGGAAAAGCGGTATTTAACCGCGGGGATCCGGCCAGGGTGCAAATCCGGTTCCGTTGGCCACTTTCCTGATCTGAACCCCATAACGAAGTCCATACTTTCCCCGGCCACTGATCCGGAAATAACCGGAATGAACAAGCGATATTTCGTAACACTTCTCCGTTGTAATCAGGACCGGCGCACCGTGTATGCAGCGGATCAGCGTGTAGCTGTCCAGGTACCGGTTGAAACGCCTGCATCGCCAACAGCAGTACCGCTTAAACTGTTATCGCTGATTTTTGTACCATCATATTTTGCAAGGCCGGAAAAATTGAATTCAAAACTGATGGAATTACCCGAATATGTCCAAGTGCCGGCATTACCACGACTATTACTGCCTTCCACATAATCCCATTTGCCATCGGATTTTAATGTGGCCTTAAAAACACCCCTTGCCATACTACCTGTTGTAAAATTGTAATTAACAGTCCATTCACCCAGGTAGTTAAAATCTGCCTGAGTTGTTTTATCCTTTTTACAGGAGGTAAAAAGTAACAGTGCTATGAAAAGCAATGCAAAGGGTAATACTATTTTTGACTTCATTTTTATATTTTTTGATTGTAAAAAGTATAGGTTTGGGATACACCGGCCAGATAAAAGCGATGGGCCATGGTAACCGAAGAGCGTGTGTTTTTTATTCCTGTTCACATGCCAAACCTCCATGATTTGCGGAAGGCCACCTATGCTCCATATGGATAGTTTTTTAATCCATA
>JAKQKY010000237.1 GCA_029560415.1 Bacteroidota bacterium
CGTTAGTATTTCCAAACCGAGTTTTTCGGCAGCCCTGTTAAAAATATCGCGGCATTCTTCCCTCAGTTTTATCTCCTTAGGAAAGAAGATCACGCCTACACCATATTTGCCAAAAGAAGGAAGATGAACACCCAGCTTTACGCATTCATCAAAGAAAAACTCATGTGGCACCTGGATAAAAATGCCGGCACCATCACCTGTATTCACTTCACAACCACATGCACCCCGGTGTTCCATATTCTCCAAAATGGTGAGTGCATCAGAAATATGCTGGTGCGATTTGTTGCCCTTGATATTGGCCACAAAGCCGATACCACAGGCATCATGCTCAAAGGACGGATCATACAATCCTGAAGCCTCACCCTCGTTCCCTCTCCCAAAGAGAGGGAGGCCCGGCATTTGCAAATCATCGGCATTGGTAACTAAGCATTTCTTCATAGTAAATTTTTTCGGCAGTTAGTACTTAAAATTTATCCTTTCGTTTGGCAAACGCTTGTTTCTTTCACTTGACAGAATTCTACACTAAATACCCAAACAGTGTATCGTTCTTATTCAGTTCGGTATAGTTGATCTGGTACTGCTTCATCTTTTCCAGTAACACATCATAATCCTTTCTTTCTCTCAACTCCACTCCCACCAGTGCAGGTCCCGTTTCCTTATTATGCTTCTGCATGTATTCAAAACGTACGATGTCATCATGCTCGCCCAATACATGGTTTACAAATTCCTTCAATGCGCCAGGACGCTGGGCAAAACGGATAAGAAAATAATGCTTCAAGCCCTCATATTGCAGGCTGCGTTCTTTTATCTCCTGCATACGGTCGATATCATTATTGCTGCCGCTTACAATACAAACAATATTTTTCCCCTTTATCACTTCCGCATAATCATCGAGCACCGCAATGCTCATGGCACCCGCCGGTTCAGCCACTATAGCATCTTCATTATACAGTTTCAATATGGTAGAACATATTTTACCCTCTGCTACCAGGTGCATTTCATCCAATACTTCTTTGCAAATAGAAAAAGTAATATCTCCAATGCGTTTTACGGCGGCACCGTCTACAAAACGGTCA
>JAKQKY010000238.1 GCA_029560415.1 Bacteroidota bacterium
CGTTAGTATTTCCAAACCGAGTTTTTCGGCAGCCCTGTTAAAAATATCGCGGCATTCTTCCCTCAGTTTTATCTCCTTAGGAAAGAAGATCACGCCTACACCATATTTGCCAAAAGAAGGAAGATGAACACCCAGCTTTACACATTCATCAAAGAAAAACTCATGTGGCACCTGGATAAAAATGCCGGCACCATCACCTGTATTCACTTCACAACCACATGCACCCCGATGTTCCATATTCTCCAAAATGGTGAGTGCATCAGAAATATGATGGTGCGATTTGTTGCCCTTGATATTGGCAACAAAGCCGATACCACAGGCATCATGCTCAAAGGACGGATCATACAATCCTTGCTGTTTGCTACTGTTGTTGAGTTCGGTCATCGTACAATTTTCTTAAGTAAAAAATTTTGTTACATCAGCAGGCTGCAATCATTACCTCACCCACATTCTCCCTCTCCTAAAGGCGAGGGAGCGGATCTTCATATACCATTCAAACATTTTATCTTCCACATCTTCATTTGTTCTTTACTCTCCAGGAACATCATCTCCCTGCTACTCAGCAAGCATTTCAAATTTTTGAGGTCTTGCTTTAGTTCCTCCCCAACAAGGTGGGGACGGAAGGGGTTTAAACTAAATAACCAAACAGTGTATCGTTCTTATTCAGTTCGGTATAGTTGATCTGGTACTGCTTCATCTTTTCCAGTAACACATCATAATCCTTTCTTTCTCTCAACTCCACTCCTACCAGTGCAGGTCCCGTTTCCTTATTATGCTTCTGCATGTATTCAAAACGTACGATGTCATCATGCTCGCCCAATACATGATTTACAAATTCTTTTAGCGCACCAGGCCTTTGTGCAAAACGGATCAGGAAATAATGTTTTAGACCCTCATATTGTAAAGAGCGTTCTTTTATCTCCTGCATACGGTCGATATCATTATTGCTGCCGCTTACAATACAAACAATATTTTTTCCCTTTATCGCTTCCGCATAATCATCGAGCACAGCAATGCTCATCGCACCTGCTGGTTCTGCAACAATTGCATCTTCATTATACAGTTTCAATATGGTAGAACATATTTTACCCTCTGCTACCAGGTGCATTTCATCCAATACTTCTTTGCAAATAGAAAAAGTAATATCTCCAATGCGTTTTACGGCGGCACCGTCTACAAAACGGTCA
>JAKQKY010000243.1 GCA_029560415.1 Bacteroidota bacterium
GAATTTGTATTTTTCTCTGTGTCTTCGTGCCTTCGTGCCGCTGTGTCCCAAAGCAAGATGTTTCAATTTGAAACACAAAGACACAGAGGCACAAAGACACGAAGTCTTAATTTGAGTAACAAAGAAAAACTTAACCATTCCCGGCTTCACTGGTTCATTCGGACATATTCTGTTGTAGATATCAGTCAATTTGGATGAGTTAAATTATTAACGGTAGCTTTGTTTGTACATGATTGTTCAAAATTATCAAGCCGATGAAGTGATCGCCCATACTAAGCAATGGGTTGAAAAAGTTGTGATCGGTTTAAATTTCTGCCCGTTTGCTGCGAAAGTGGTCAACCAGCAAACCATCCATTTCCAGGTATCAAACGCTGATAGTTATCAATTGTGCCTGGAAGCGCTGATGCTGGAAATTCAACGGCTCGATGAAACGCCTCATATTGAAACAACTTTACTGATTTTACCAGTTGCC
The DNA here is from genome assembly GCA_029560415.1 of Bacteroidota bacterium. Classification (GTDB taxonomy): domain Bacteria; phylum Bacteroidota; class Bacteroidia; order Chitinophagales; family Chitinophagaceae; genus Ferruginibacter. The sequence goes on from JAKQKY010000243.1 coordinate 473, forward strand.
TTTCCGGTTTTTAATGATTACCTGGAACTCGTTTCGTTATCAGAAAAGCTGATGAAGAAAGAAGGTTATGAAGGCATTTACCAGGTGGCGAGTTTTCATCCTTTGTATTTATTTGCAGGATCCAAAGAAACAGATGCGGAGAATTATACTAACAGGTCGGTGTACCCGATGCTGCACTTGTTAAGGGAAAGCAGTATTGACAAGGCGCTTGAATCCTATAAGAATCCTGATGATATTCCGGAAAGAAATATCCGGTTTACCAAAGAAAAAGGTCTTGAGTATATGAAGATGTTGTTAAAGGCCTGTGGTGGCGGTTGATTAAATGATTCTTTGCATTTATTAAACCCTTTTCAGCCAGCCCGTGATGCTCATCCTTGGGCGTGTAGCAATGGTCACTTCATGTTCCATTTCATCACTTTTGAAAAATACGGCCGATTGCGCATGGGGCAGGATCTGCTGCACTTCATTTTCGCGGTAAATGAGTAATTGCCCTCCATCGGCTTCCTGCCAATCATCATTCAAATAACTGATGAGAGAAAATTTTCGGTTGTCGTCGTTCTTAAACTGGTCTTTATGTCTTTTATAAAAACTCCCGGTTTCATAGAGGGCCAGGTGAAATTCACAATCATTGATGCCGGTATAGCAGGTGCTGTTCAGCCGTTGGATGAAGTCACCGGCGAGTTTTAAAAATTCCTGTTCGAAAATATTGTCGTGGTTTTTATCCAGCCAGTATATCTTATCACCTCTCATCCGTTGGTGTGGATCCTTCGTTTCTGCGTTGCCGATACCTGCAGCCGTCATCATGTTTTCATCCGCCAGGTCCTTAATATGAGCCTGTAATCCTTTGCTAAGGCTGTCATTTAAAAAGAACTTATCGGTACCTACTTTTTTGTCAAGATAGCCGTCGATCAGCGTATCAAAGGAATTTTCCATGGTATGCGTTGATCGGGGAAGATAATCTATTAAGTGGTACCGGGTCATTGTATGATGAAAATACCGGGAATGGTTGCATTTTAGAAGGATGTACTATTTTCGTATGATATGAACAGCGATATTTCCAATTCATCAACCAGGCTTGCCAGTCATGATGACATTCCTGCTATCAGTCACCTGCTCAACAGTGCGTACCGGGGCGAAAGTTCCCGCCAGGGATGGACTACCGAGGCCGACCTGATCGCGGGTGAACAAAGGGCTGATGAAGCCATGGTGAAAGAAGTACTTGATATGCCAGGCAGCGTGATATTGGTTTACCAGGATGATCAAAAAGAGATAACCGGTTGTGTAAACCTGCAACAACATGAAGATCGCATTTACCTGGGAATGTTCAGTGTAATGCCGAAACTGCAGGGTGGAGGGATCGGTAAAATTTTACTACAGGCTTCGGAAGAATATGCCAAACAAAATAGCTGCCGTTCCATTTATATGTCGGTCATATCGGTACGAACCGAACTGATCAACTGGTATATCCGCCATGGTTATGTTGATACCGGCGAACGAAAACCTTTTACAGAAGATGGCAAGACGGGCAAACATTTGCGGGAACTGGAATTTATGATATTGGAGAAGGCGCTTGTGTAGAAACTTTCATCATCTAATCAATAATCTGCTTGATTTTTCATAACATCCTCATTATGGAATTATGGAAAAT
>JAKQKY010000254.1 GCA_029560415.1 Bacteroidota bacterium
ATGGCGCTCCAGATCTGTACGTCAATTTTGGGGCCGTAAAATGCGGCTTCATCCTGTACTTCAATATACGGAATGTTTGATTCGATGAGTACAGACCGCACCATGGCTTCCGTTTCCTTCCATAATTCGGGCTCATTCACATATTTCTGTCCCAGTTTGGAAGGTTCGTGCAGGCTAAGCCTCATCACATATTTATCAATGCCAAAGATCTTAAAATACTTAATGTACATGTCGTTTACCGCCCTGAATTCATCGGCAAACTGTTCTTTACTACAATAGATATGCGCATCATTCATGTGCAGGCATCGTACCCGCATAAGTCCGAATAATTCGCCACTTTGCTCATAACGGTAACAGGTACCGTATTCTGCAATGCGGTATGGAAGATCTTTATAGCTTTTCTGTTCGGCATCAAAAATTTTATGATGATGCGGGCAATTCATGGCTTTCAGGTAATATTTGGTTCCATCCAGTTCCATCGGCGGAAACATACTATCGGCATAATATGGCAGGTGACCGCTGGTGAGGTACATGCTCTCTTTGGCGATATGTGGCGTAACCACACGTTTATAGCCTGCAGCATTTTCAGTTTCCTTTGCCAGCTTTTCCAGTTCTTCGATGATGATGGTTCCATTGGGCATCCATAACGGTAAGCCTTGTCCTACATCATCATCCATGGTAAAGATGCTGAGTTCCTTACCTAATTTCCGGTGATCCCTTTTCTTTGCTTCTTCCAGCATCAACAGGTATTCATCGAGTTCTTTCTGGTTGGGAAAAGTTACCCCGTAAATGCGGGTCAGCTGTTTATTTTTTTCATCACCTTTACAATATGCACCTGCAATGCTGGTAAGTTTGATGGCTTTTATGAGTCCTGTATGAGGAATGTGTGGTCCGCGACAAAGATCGGTAAAGCTACCCTGCGTATAAAAAGTGATCTCTCCATCGGTAAGATTTCCCAACAAATCCAGTTTATATTCATCTCCCTTTTCAGTGAAATATTGAATGGCCTCAGCTTTTGGAATGGCCTTGCGGGTATAAGCATTATTTTGTTTCGACAACTCGTTCATCTTTTTTTCTAAAGAAGCCAGGTCATCGTCGCTTATTTTAGTATCGCCCAGGTCGATGTCATAATAGAATCCTTTGTCTATAGCTGGTCCCACCCAAAACTTAGCGCCCGGAAAAGTGCTTTGAACGGCTTCTGCCATCAAATGAGCTGAGGAATGCCAGAAAGTGCTTTTTCCATCGGTATCATCCCAGGTGAGTAATTTAAGAGAAACATTGTCGTTGATGGGCCTTGATGCGTCCCATACTTCTCCGTTAATACTGGCTGCCAATACTTTCCTGGCCAGCCCTTCGCTGATCGATTTTGCTACATCCATTGCAGAAGTTCCTTTCGGGTACTCCCTTATTGAGCCATCGGGTAATGTAATTTGTATCATATTTATCTTTGTGCAATGCTTTTTCCTGCAGGGCAAATTTAACGAAGTCTTAGCTAATGAACGATTCAATTGTATTTTTTACCCATAAATTCATTTTATTTTTGCGTGTTGATAATAATAACTGAATGAAAAAATATCTACTACTGTTGTTTACTGTTGTGTTGATTTTTTCGGCCAGGGCCCAGCAATTTACCGGCCAGTGGAAAGGTGAGTTTTTCGACAAAAGCACCGCCTCGGCCGGTTGGGGTGGTGATCGTTGCGATTATGTACTGGAACTGGAGGTCAACGGCAACAATGTGACCGGTTATTCCTACACTTATTTTAAAGATGCCGGTAAAAATTATTATACCATTTGCAAGCTCACCGGTTTTATAGATAAACCCAAAAAATACATCGAGGTTACCGAGATCGAGCGAACGAAGACGAATATTCCCAATACCATCCGCAATTGTTTCCAGGTACACAAGCTCACCTATTTCAAACAGGGAGATACCGAAACCATCGAAGGAAAATGGGATCCTGCTCCTAATCAATTGGGTGGATGCGGTTTTGGCAGTACGGTACTTACCAGGCGTACCCTGGCTAAAAATTTCCCGGGATACAATAATTCTCCATCTAAGACCATTGCTAAGAAACCAATTTTAAAGGAAAAAATACAGCCTGAAACTACCAGGGTAAAACCGGTTGTTCCTGCAGCACCTGTTGTAAAAAAGCCTGTGATCAAAAAGCCACCGGTTCCTGCTAAAAAGGAAATGGTCCTGGTGCCTAAAAAAGGTTCGGTAAAACAAGATACTCAACCAGAACTTACATTACCCGAAGCCATCAAACCTGCTCCTGAAAAGAGTTGTACGCTGCCTGCTGGTTTTGAGAAGCGAAATAATACTGTTTTGAAGACCATAAAAGTAGAGAACAAGAAAGTACGGGTTGATCTATATGATAATGGTGAGGTAGATGGTGATAGTATTTCTCTTTTTTACAATGGCAAATTATTACTCTCCCATAAACGGCTATCCGAAAAGCCGATCACGCTTGATATTTCCGTGGATGATGATAAGGAAATGAATGAACTGGTGATGTATGCCGAAAACCTTGGTACTATTGCGCCAAATACTGCATTAATGATCGTAACTGATGGGCCCAAGCGATATGAAGTGCGTATTACATCTGATCTTCAAAAAAGTGGCGTGATTAATTTTGTGCGGAAACCTGCGGTGACGGCGGGGAATTGATGCTGTATGCTGGATACTGGATACTTGATGCTGGATGCGGGATACGGGATGTAAGATACGTGATACTGGATATTGAAAATTGATTGTTGAAAATTGAATTTTTCAGTACCAATGGTAACTCAAACTTTGTGTCCTTCTATTTCATCCTTTGTGCCCTTTGTGTTTAAAACGAATTTATAGGACTCCCCCAATTATTAATTCCTAATTATTAATTTTTAATTAACCCCAGAAGGGTTCTCCTTTAAAACTTAAAATTCCACGTCACAGCAGGAATGATCGGGAAAATGGAAACCTGTTTTGCCTGCACCTGCAGGTCACCGTTATAAGGATTGCCTGTTTGATCGAAGTAGATGAAATATGGATTCTGCCTGCTGTAAGCATTGTAAATACTAAATACCCACTCTGTTTTCCATTTCCTGTTTAAGTTCCTTTTTGGTGTAAGGATGGCCGAGAAATCGAGCCGGTGATATGAAGGAAGCCGATATTCATTAATGCGGCTATACTCCTGCGTTAGTACGTTGCCAACGATGTAAAAACGCTGAGGTAAGGTAGCTGCATTGCCGCTTCCATACACAAAGGTTGCCGACAGTTTCCATTTTTTATTCAGTTCATACATGGCCACCATGCTCAGGTCGTTCCGGCGGTCGTATTTAGCAGGATATTTTTCGCCGAAATTGAGGCCAGGGAATTTGCGCCAGGTCCAGCTGAGGGTATATCCTACCCAACCAGTGAGCCTTCCTTTTACCTTATTTACGAATAACTCTGTGCCATAGCTCCATCCCCGGCCGAATGTGAACGAATTTTCTGTATCATCCAGTGTGTTTGGTGTATAGCCTTCTTCATATTCGATCTGGTTCTGCATGTCTTTATAATACACTTCAATGGAAGTTTCAAAAGCATTGTTATTGAAATTTTTAAAGAGTCCTGCAGCATACAACCAGCTGATCTGCGGTTTTACTTTATACGTACTCGGTACCCAAAGATCGGTGGGTAAGGTAGTGCCCGAATTGCTCACGAGGTGAATGTATTGCAGGTTACGCGTTACCGATGCCTTCAGGGAGGTTTCTTCGTTTAACGAATACCGTAAGGTGAGTCTTGGTTCTAATCCACCATAGGTTTTTACGGCCTCTCCTCTTTTAAATACAGTACTGTCTACCCGGTTTCCATTGTCATCCGTTTTAAAGATCTTAAAGGCTCCGATCTGTTGAAATCCGCTGTAGCGAAGTCCTACATTCATTTTGAATTTTGAACTAAGCTCCCAATCGTCCTGGATGTATACCGCACCTTCATGGGCATATTTGGTTTGTGCATTCAATGGATTGAATACGACCGAATCCTGTTGCCCGCTGACTACAGAAGGTGTAAATCGATGATAGGTATACAGGGCTCCGAATTTTAATTTATGATTGGAGAATGGATAAAAATCGAAATCCTGTTTAAGACTCAGGTCACGGATACCCGAAGCAAGTTTAACTTCAAAATTATTTTGTGCAGCTTTGAACGTAAAATTATAATCATTGTAAACTGCGGTAGTATTGGCAAAGAGTTTATTGTTGAACACATGATTCCACCTAAGCGTACCCGTTGCATTTCCCCATGGGATATTTACATTCAAACTTTGACGGCCATTTACAAAGTCAAATACATCGCGGCCAAAATAACCACTCAGGTATAAACGATCTTTTTCACTGAACTTGTAATTGATCTTTGCATTGAGGTCATAGAAATAATAACCCGATCCGTAGAATTGGCTTTCCTTGCTGATGAAAGGTTTGGCGATGGCATCTACATAAGTTCTGCGGGCAGAAACAATAAAGGAAGCTTTGTTCTTTTTTATCGGGCCCTGGATGGAAACACGGGAAGCGATGAGGCCGATGCCGCCTTCCACCTGGTATTTTTGCATGTTCCCTTCTTTCATGGAAATATCCAGAACACTCGATAGCCGTCCGCCATACTGCGCCGGCATGCCACCTTTGATCAGGGAAACATTTTTGATGGCATCGGAATTAAAGATGGAAAAAAATCCAAATAAGTGCCCCGTATTGTATACCACGGCATCATCAAGCATAATTAGATTTTGATCGGGTCCACCTCCCCTTACATAAATACCTGCGCTGCCCTCACCGGCGTTCCTAACGCCCGGGAGTAGCTGCACTACTTTCAACAGGTCAACCTCACCGAGAAATGCCGGTACCGATTTGATCTGTTCAATAGGCAGCGAGATCTTTCCCATCTGCGCATTCTTTACATTGTTATCCCGCTTACGGGTGGTAACGATCACTTCTTCAGACAAGCGGGTGCCCGTTTGAAGATCAATGTTCAGTAAAGTATCTGCACGAAGGCTCAGGTTGATGAGTTGTGACTGGTAACCAATATAAGAAGTGACGAATGTATAGGTTCCTTCATTCAGCGTAATAGAATAAAACCCGTACTGGTTGCTGGTAATTCCCTTGCTGTTAACCTTTAGGGTTAGTGTGGCCCCGATCAGCGTTTCACCGGTTGCGGCATCCCTGATATAACCACTGATGGTGTGACGTGTTTGTGCAGCAGATGTATACGAAACAAAACAGGCAAGGAAAAAGAACAGTAAGAATCTCATGGTTGTTTTCAGGTTTAGGAATGTTGCATTACTGCGCTTTGATGGTATCTTTCACTTCTCCGCAATGCAGCATGGTAGCCTTGTATTCGGGATGTATTTTTCCCAGGTAAGGATTGATCACTTCTGCACTATTGCTTATCCAGTTTGCGCCATTGTCATCGCCGAAGGCCATGGGGCAATTCTGCAGGTAAAGTTTGGGCCCTTCATAATTGATGGCTTTAAAGAAAGAAGGATACATCATTTCGGTGACCATGCTGAAATCTTTGCGCATCTCGGTAATGCTTACCTGCTGCAGAAGTGATTGTGCATTAGACCTGATGTCATTAACATTTGCCTGCACGGTTTCAAAAATGGTTGCTGTATCGTTTTTAAGTTCGGCAATGGGAACACTATCGATCAAAGAAACGAATGAGGCTGCATGTTTTTTTACGTTCGCTGTATCATCTTCTATAAACGCATTTTTCATATCGAGATATGCAGCCAGCAGGTTATCGATACTGGTATTAAAGGCTGCGGAATGTTTTTTTAAGGCAATGGGTGCAGCTTTGGGCCCTTCAGGACCATGTTCTTTTGATTTGAAAATAAACCAATACGCACAAAATGCCAGGATAAGAACCAATAAAAATAATACGAGTCTTTTCATTTCTCTTTTTTTGCCAAAGTTACACGTTCAAACTTAAAATGCCGGACGCAACCTCATTAATGGGCCATTTTATGCTTCTAACAAGTGAACTTCCTCCTTTAATACACTATAAGCCATTTGGGATGGGTAGGCCCATATTGCTTTACGGGCTGTTTTTCAACATTGTTCAGATTATAACATCGATTAAGCCCAATAGTTTGGGGATTGAATTACTTTTGCAAAAATTATATTACAAAATTTCAGATGCGATGTTGTTAGGTTTACAGAATGTGACTTTTGAATTTGGAGCCAGGACGATAGTGGAAGATGCCACCTGGCATATACAGCCCAATGAAAGGATCGGGCTGATCGGGTATAACGGTACCGGCAAGTCTACTTTATTAAAAGTTCTTACCGGGCAGTATTCACCAGCTAAAGGTACCGTAGAAAAAGGCCGGGAAACTACGATAGGTTTTCTACACCAGGACCTGTTGGGTTTTGATACTGAAGATTCGATCTTGGAAGTGGCCCTGGGTGCCTTTGAAAGAGTGAAACAACTGGAAAAAGAAATAGAAATACTTGGTGAAGAACTGGCCAAAACCGGCGATGAGAAACTGGCCCATGATTATGCAGACCTCTTGCATGAAATGGATGTGCTTGATGGATATAGTATTCACCATAAAACAGAAGAGATTTTACAAGGTCTTGGATTCAGCAATTCAGAATTACAGAAGCCTTATAAGAATTTCAGTGGAGGTTGGCGGATGCGGGTTTTGCTGGCCAAAATGATCCTTCAACACCCCGATGTATTGCTGATGGATGAACCGACGAATCACCTGGATCTACCCAGTATCGAATGGCTGGAGAAATACCTGCAGCATTACCAGGGAGCCGTGGTGATCGTTTCCCATGATCGTTTTTTCCTTGACCGAATGGTAACGAAGGTCGTGGAGCTTTACCAGCAGGAACTTCATTTTTACACAGGTAATTATTCTTATTATGAAACGGAGAAGGCTACCCGCGTAGACATGCAGAAGAAGGCTTTTGAAAACCAGCAGGATTACATCAGGCAGCAGGAACGATTTGTGGAACGCTTTAAAGCGAAAGCCAGTAAAGCCGCTGCTGCCCAGAGTATCGTTAAACGCCTCGACAAACTTGAACGTATAGAAGATGTTGAAATAGAGCGCCCGAATATGCGGATAAACTTCGCCGTTGACAAACAACCCGGTAAGATCATCTGCACCCTGAAGCATGTTTCTAAAAGTTTTAAAGATGTACACATTGTAGAAGATACAGGTGCAGAAATTGACCGTGGTGATAAGATCGCCCTCATTGGGGCTAACGGTAAGGGTAAGTCGACATTGCTCCGCATCATCGCCGGTACAGAACCATTCGAAGGGCAACGTGAATGGGGACATAACGTGGTAGAATCGTTCTAT
>JAKQKY010000272.1 GCA_029560415.1 Bacteroidota bacterium
ATCGGCTAAAAAGATGATGCCCGATAATGAAGCAGCGGGAAAAGTATTAACCAAAATAAACGATAGCACAGCCGAAATGATGGAAGCCATGAGCGATATTGTTTGGGCAGTGAATACCCATAATGATCGTTTCGATAACCTCGCCAACCGCATGCGCAATTATGCCGTGCAGGTAACAGAAGCAAAAGAGGTAACCCTGCATTTTACCGACAATGAAAACATTCCGGATCTGCAACTGAATATGGACCAGCGTAAGAATATCTATCTTATATTTAAAGAGGCGGTGAATAATGCCATCAAGTATTCGGGCTGCAAAAATCTTTGGATCAGCATATCTAAAGAAAATCCTTTCCTGGTCATCTCGATCAGGGATGATGGAAAAGGGTTTGCAAACAATGATTCAACCAACGGGGATCAGCTCAACAAATTTGGCGGCAATGGCATACTGAACATGAAAAACAGGGCAGCCGAGATGCAGGCAACATTGCAGATCAGCAGTGCATTCAATAACGGCTCCCACATTGTATTGACATTAGATCCTAAAAAATCATGAGAATTCATGATACGCAGTTAGTCACTCAAACACGACATTTGGTATATGAAAAAGCGGATTGCCATTTTTGATGATAATGAAAAACGTTGTGATGGATTGAAACTCCTCATCAGTCTCACCGAAGAAATGGAATGCGTGGGTATGTTTCCCAATTGCAGCAATGTATTGAAAGATATAGAAACCTGCAGGCCCGACCTGGTATTGATGGATATTGACATGCCGAAGGTTAACGGCATCGAAGGAGTCCGGATCATTAAAACCAAACATCCCGAAATAAAAATATTGATGCAAACGGTTTTTGAAGACGATGAAAAATTATTTGCCAGTATACGGGCGGGTGCAGATGGATATATCCTCAAAAAAACAACCCCGGCCGATCTGCTGAAAGCGATCGAAGAAACCCTGGAAGGTGGCGCACCCATGACGCCCAGCATTGCCAGGCAGGTGCTGCTGTTTGTAGGCAGTACCGGTGCAAAGAAAAATGCAGGTGATTTCAACCTCACCAACCGGGAGCATGAAATACTTACACTTTTGGTGCAGGGTTTAAGTTATAAGATGATCGCCGAACGATGCAACATATCACTTCCTACTGTTAATTCTCATATTCAGCATATGTATGAAAAGCTGCAGGTGAATACCATGGTGGAAGCCGTTACCAAGGCTTTGGAAAATAAGATCGTGTAAGGATAAGATGCAATTCCTTTGGCAATTGAAAGTAACCAGGTTATTGTGGACAAGTTGTAGTATGTATAAGCTACCAGTTACGGGTAGAAGCAATAGTTTTTACAAATATTTTTTCATACAGCATCGTTATGAATGCAGCATTAACGGCGGATAAAAATACAAGGTGGCGAACCGCATTTACATCTTGTCGGCCGGCTCCTGGTTGATACTCCCGGTTTGTAGGTCGATAGTGAAAACAGTTGTTATAAAGGTATTGTTTTGGATATCCGGGCGATCAAACCACAATAATAGATTCCTTTCACTTACCAGGTAATCAATAAAAGTATTGACTGGCCTTCCCGTATTGAGTCGCCATTTTTCTTTTCCATTTTTGTCAACCAGGGCAACACAAAACATAGGCTTAATGGTATTGGTTTGAAATGAAATGATGCGTTCTCCCTGTTTATTTTTCCAGGCAGTAGTACAGAACCTGTTTTGCAAAAAGCCAGCTTTAAAATATTTACCTTCTCCCGTTTTAGGTGGATTTATTTTATAGTCCAGGCTTGCCCCGTCTGCCTGGTAAGGTACAACAGTGAGTTGCCTGTTTTCTTCTCTTTCCGGAAATATTGATGTACCAAAATAGCTCAATACGCTACCGGTTTCCTTTTCACTTCCTAGAATGTAAAGGTTATTGTCAGCGGTGTCAATACAGGTCAGTGCCCGTTGTATATCATACCTGTCATATAATTTATAGTTCGCTGCAGTTTCATAATTATGGTCATCCGGTGCTGCTTCGTTCATTCCGTTATCTGGTTTTAATACAGGGGAACCTGCGTATAATTTATAACTGCCACCGTCCTCATCTCTTAAATACATTACCGAAGCGGCTTCGTCTAACAAATAATTATTATGGTGCCTGCTTATTTTATCCTTCATAAAAGGATTTGCAGCAATGAGGATTGATTCTGTAAGGGAAGGCTCAAGTGTATGCTCATCATAACCGACAAGACTATCCGTAACGACAAAGAATGTATTTCCAAGTCTCCCTATTAACTGTTCATGATTTATCGGCTTATTGTGAGAAACAGCTATTTCCTTCTTGTTTATTTCTTTATTATCCAAGACAGAATGAAGCCGAAGAAAATAATGCCAGCTCTTACCAGTTGAATTTTTAAATTCAGCGATAGAGAGAATCGATTGCGATTTGTCGGGATTGTTCACAAGATAAACAGGGCCCATCTTGCGATATACAGGAGGATCTTTTTGTGCCATAACAACCGGGGAAAATAACAGGGCAGTAAGCACTGTTGAGATGATAGATATTCTTTTCACAAAGGAAAGATACTATTCGCTTATTTGGAACCAGGTTGATTTTCACGAAAGGTATGGGCGGGTTAGTAATCGGTTTGAGCAAGTTGTTGAGCAATAGACGCAGGTTGGAAAAGCAAGCGTCGCCGAACGTCAATCGGCAACTTTATTAATGTTAGCTTTTGCTTAAAAATCCGGTCACAGACCTGCTTACTTGGGTAAACACAAGACAACCTTCGAAAGTCTTTCGCCAGATTGGGAGTTGATTTACAATGTTCCCCTTCGCTGCTGTTCTGCTTCAATGCTTTCAAACAAAGCCTGGAAATTCCCCTTACCGAATGACTTAGCACCTTTACGCTGAATGATCTCAAAGAACAGCGTTGGCCTGTCTTCCACGGGTTTTGTAAAAATCTGCAGCAGGTAACCATCTTCATCGCGATCTACCATGATACCCCATTTCTTTAAGGTATCGAGGTCTTCATCTATCACTCCTACCCGATCCCTGACGGTATCATAATATGTTCCGGGAACATATAAAAAGTCAACGCCGCGTTTACGCATTTCCGTAATGGTGAATACAATGTCATCAGTGGCTACGGCAATGTGCTGGCATCCGGGCCCACGGTAAAAATCGAGGTATTCTTCTATCTGTGATTTCTTTTTTCCCATGGCCGGTTCATTGATGGGAAACTTGATGCGGCCGTTTCCATTCGTCATCACCTTACTCATCAAAGCAGTATATTCAGTAGATATATCTTTATCATCAAAGGTCACCAGGTTTGCAAAGCCCATCACGCTGGCATAAAATGAAGCCCATGTATTCATGGTGCCCAGCTCTACATTGCCCACCATATGATCGATATATTTTAAGCCGGTAGGCGCAGGATGGTATTCGGTTTCCCATTTTTCATAACCGGGCATGAATACACCTTTGTAATTTTTTCTTTCTACAAAAATGTGAATGGTTTCACCATAGGTATGAATGCCCGAGCGTATAACCTCTCCATACTCATCCTTTGTTACCACAGGTTCCAGGTACGGTGTAGCGCCCCGCTTCGTGGTTTCTTCAAAAGCCTTTCGGGCATCATCAACCCAAAGCGCAATTACCTTTACGCCATCGCCATGCCTGCGCACATGATGAGAAATTTCACTGTCGGGATCAAAGGCTGTGGTCAAAACCAATCGTATCTTATCCTGCACGAGCACATACGAAACCCGGTCTCTCGATCCTGTTTCCAGCCCACTATACGCCAGCTCCTGGAAACCAAAAGCGGTTTTATAGAAATGGGCCGATTGCTTGGCATTGCCAACATACAACTCCACATAATCGGTACCGTTGATGGGCAAAAAATCATCGGCTTTTCCAAAAATCTTCTCGCCGCTATAATTAAAATTGGAAATATTGGTAAGGTCTTTTGTTTCCA
>JAKQKY010000287.1 GCA_029560415.1 Bacteroidota bacterium
TCTGGGCCGCTCATAGTTGTAATTTTTATGTTTTTTTATACTGCTTGTTAGTTATGACTCCTTCCGTTTTGTTCCGGTTACAGGCCGGGAGAAGTTTTTTATAACGGTTTACAAAAGATCAGACCGCCGCCGGCCACGGCAGGTTACAGCCTTTCCGTAACTTTCTGTTTCAAACAGAGGCAAAATATTATACTATATAACATTGTAACCTGAACTCCTCTGTTGCTGTCTTATTACCAGATGTCAGCCGGACAAAATGATAATGAACTCATTAGCAAAGTTTTGCGTGGAGATCACCAGGCCTATGCCGGATTGGTGAACCGCTATCAGAACTATGTATTCACGCTCACCCTGCGCCTGGTAAAGAACCGGGAAGAAGCAGAGGAAGTGGCGCAGGATGTATTTATTAAAGCCTATAAATACCTCGCCGATTTCAGGGGTGATTCAAAATTCAGTACCTGGCTTTATACAATCGTGAATAATACCTGTATCAGTTTTCTGCGTAAAAAGAAACTAACCATTCATTCCCTGGATGATGAGCGGGTATTTGCAAAGGCAGATAACCAGGATGCAGGATTCAGGGCCGACGGGGTGGAGCAGAAATCAAGACATGTGATGGTTGGAGAAGCCATCAGCCGGCTCAAACCGGATGATGCAATGATCATCACCCTGTTTTATAAAAATGAGCAAAGCCTGGAAGAGATTGCCTTGGTTTTAGGACTGGAAGTGAATACGGCCAAAGTAAGGCTTCACCGGGCCAGGGCCAGATTAAAAGACCTGATGGAAACACATTATGCACATGAAGTAAAAGACTTAAATTGAACCACTATGAATAAGGAACAGCAGATTGAGGAACGGTTGTGGGAATATATTGATGGCACCGCAACGTCAGAAGACCGGCTTCGTATAGACGCTCTATTACAATCGCAGGCCGAATGGAAAGATAAATACAGCGAATTAATGGAAATTAATCAACTCCTGCATTCATCAGACCTGGAGGCTCCCTCCCTCCGCTTTACTAAAAATGTAATGGAGGAAATCACCCGGCTGCAGATTGCACCCGCTGCGAAATCTTATATCAACAATAAAATCATCTGGGGGATCGGTATCTTTTTTATAACCCTGATGGTAGCCATCCTGGGATATGGCTTCAGTCAGATGGAATGGACCAGTAATGGTAAAAGCAGTTTTACAGACCAACTCAGTAAAATAGATACCAGCAAGTTTTTCAATAATGACCTGATCAATGTCTTTATGATGATCAATGTGCTGCTGGGGCTGGTGTTGCTGGACAACTACCTCAGCAATAAAAGAAATAAATTCAGAAAAGAAGCTTGATGACTTCTGGTCATTGAGTCCGGCACCCCCTCCTGGTACCAGGAGGGGCTTTTTATTTGTTTTAACTAACAGCTGTTAATGTTACAGTCTTAAAAACTTACCTTTGCCATCAGAAAAAACCAATGATGGATATAAAAAATAATATACTCGAAACGATCGGAAACACCCCCCTGATCCGGTTAAATAAAATCACCCGTGAAATACCAGCCACCGTACTGGCTAAAGTGGATTATTTCAATCCCGGTAATTCCATTAAAGACCGGATGGCCCTGAAAATGGTCGAAGTGGCCGAACAGGAAGGCAAACTGAAACCTGGCGGTACAATCATTGAAGGCACCAGTGGCAATACCGGTATGGGACTGGCCCTGGCGGCAGTGGTTAAAGGATACAAATGCATATTTGTCACCACGGATAAACAATCCAAGGAAAAAGCAGATATATTGAAAGCGGTGGGGGCAGAAGTGATTGTTTGTCCCACCAATGTGTTACCCGAAGATCCCCGCAGCTATTATAGCGTAGCCGCCCGGCTGGCCAGGGAAGTGCCCAATTCCTTTCACATGAACCAATATGATAACCTGGCGAACCGGCTGGCACATTATGAATCAACCGGGCCTGAGATCTGGAATCAAACGGATGGTAAGATCACCCACCTGGTGTGTACCGCCGGTACCGGGGGTACCATTACCGGTACGGCGCAATACCTGAAAGAAAAGAACCCCGCAATCCAGATATGGGCCATCGATGTTTATGGTTCACTGCTCACCAAATATTTCCGGACGGGTGAGATCGATATGAATGAAGTACATCCATATATCAGTGAAGGATTCGGAGAGGATTTTGTCCCGAAGAATTATGATATGAGCGTGATCGATTATTTCGAACAGGTAACGGATAAAGACGGAGCCGTGATGGCCAGAAGACTCGCCAAGGAAGAAGGATTGTTCTGCGGCTATAGTGCCGGCAGTTGTATACAAGGATTAATGCAGCTGAAAAACAAATTAACCAAAGACGACCTGGTCGTTTGCATTTTCCATGATCATGGAAGCCGTTATGTTGGTAAGATCTACAATGATCAGTGGATGATTGAGCGTGGATTCCTCGATGTTAAAACATTCAAAGATGTAGTGAGTGCGAGAGGTACGAAAAGACTGATCACTGTTGAGCCATCACAAACAGTTGCCTCGGCGGTAGAACTGATGAAGAAATATGATATCGAACAAATACCGGTGTTCAATGAAACCGGCCCCGTCGGGGCTATCAGCGAAGGTGGTTTATTTCAGAAAATTTTCGATAACCCTGAAATAAAAAACGCAACGGTGGCCGAAGTTTTAGAACCAACCTTCCCATTAGTGGCTTTTGATACACCGGTAGAACGCTTAAGTCACCTGATTAACAAAGAGAACGGTGCCGTACTGGCAAAAGATGAGGCCGGGAACTACCATATTGTAACGAAATATGACGTGATTCAGTCACTCGGGAACTGACACAATAAATGATAAAGGCAATTTTTCAATAAAATGAATGCGCCAGACCAAGCTTTAAGTAAGCTTCACAAAAGACTGACTACAAATATTTTAAAAAATAAAAAGACCCCGTCAACCAATTGACGGGGTCTTTTTATCGTATAATTACGTGTGGATTACTTGTGAAAATGCGAAGGATAAGTATGATGACTTTACGATAAAAACGGTAAAAAATGTCGTAAAAAAAAGAGGTTATTTTGCTCTGTTTTGTGAATGAAATGCCAATTACTTTTGTATCAGAAGTTGATTGATATCGTATCAATCTTTTGTCAAAGTCCAATATCCAAAA
>JAKQKY010000033.1 GCA_029560415.1 Bacteroidota bacterium
TTTTCACCTTGCAGATAGTCTTCGAAATATCGTTTGACTAGCATGGTATGACAAGCATAATTTGAGAAATTAAAAGTAGTATGGATTGCGCCGGGTAACAATAGAATATCTTCACTATCCAATGGATAATATTCCTATTTATCAATTACGAGTATTTTTACCATACCGGTAATTCCGGCAGGCTCAAGGGCCTTGCCCTGCAACCTGAATGGCGCTGTGGTCCAGGTCCTGCGCTTATCAGCAGGAAGCTTCTGATCACCAATTAAACGATTATGCCAGGTATTTGAAACAGCAATTTCAATGGAATTGTTTCCCCTTTTCAATGCTCCGGAAATATCCAGTTGAAAGGGGTATGTCCAGATGGTTCCAAAAGGCTTTCCATTGATGGTAATTTCAGCAATATTGTACAGGCTGTCAATAAATAATAACACCCTTCCTGCCTTAACAACCTTTCTGTTTACTTTAATAATATTTGAATAAACCGCGGTTCCGGAATAATACCTAACCGAATCATTGGCTGATTCGGTCCAGCTTTTCAAAGCGTTTGATAGCAAGGGTTTTACAGGTCCGCCATAGGCAGTATCAAACTGAATTTTCCAGTTATCGTTCAAGATAA
The DNA here is from genome assembly GCA_029560415.1 of Bacteroidota bacterium. GTDB lineage: Bacteria > Bacteroidota > Bacteroidia > Chitinophagales > Chitinophagaceae > Ferruginibacter. The sequence goes on from JAKQKY010000033.1 coordinate 617, forward strand.
TCATGTCGGCTTTTTCAGGTGATCCGGGTAATCTACTTGTATAAACAGGATTGCCTGCCCTTGAAAAAATGATGAATAAGGCTTCTCCCTCATTCATTGGCAGAGGAACAAAAGTATGTTCTCCTGAAGTGCTCCAGTTATTAATGGCCGTTACTTTCCCCGTTAGCGGATTCCATAAATCAGGTTGCATTCCCTTCACCCTGAAGGAAAAATTCAGCATTCGGTGCTTTGGCTGCTGATTGCTGATAAAATAAATATCCGAACCACTCAATCTACGATGGTTCCATGCAATACCCGTTGCAGGCTTACCCTTTTCATCAGCCAAAAAATCAGGCACAATTCCCAAAGTGGTTAAATCTGCTTTTTTCCATGGTCCATTATGTACAAGTATTGAATGATTCAGTTTGGTGTTGGGAGAATTATTCAATATAGCGAGACCATTTTCGCTCAACGCGTTTGCAAAAAGGGTCGTTTTCTCCGATAACTGATTTCCACCGGGATCCATACGATGCGCGCCGGGTAGTACCAGCAATTTATACCCGGGCTGACCGGGTACAACCAGCCTTCTATCATACGGTTTTCCTAATCTGAACAACGCATCTTTATTGAATGAATCATACCGGTATCCCCTTAATGCATG
>JAKQKY010000312.1 GCA_029560415.1 Bacteroidota bacterium
GCAGGTGTGTATTGTTATTTCAGGCATCAATCCTATGTCAACGATTGTATTTCCACCCCGTTAGGGGTGTATTATTGGTAGCAAAAAAATCGGCCTTACCCTGGTCTCCGGATCACCCCGTAGGGGTGTATTGTGAATAAAGAAGCATCCGTTGAAAAGCAAAAACTAAAAAATCCTGAACAAACCTCTTAGAAGACCAATTGGCACATTGGCACATTGGCTAATTGGCACATTCTTGCTTTCTGAAAATCTGCTGACTAATTATTTTTTAAAATTTCTTACTAATTATTTGGCAGCATCAAAAAAATAGTTTCATCTTTGCACAGCAAAAAATAATCATGCAACGCAAAAACGCACATATCGAAACAGTGAACGGATTTAGTCCAATAGGACTATATCGCGTAAGCGGGGCATGTAATGCTGTTCAATAGTTGATACAACGAATTGGCTGAAATACAGACCCCGCAAGAGATTGCGGGGTTTTTTCTTTGCCCTCCGAAGCCTTGGCATAGGAGGGTTTGCCCTCCGTAGCCTATCCTCCTTCGCTGAAGCTACGGAGGTTGAAAGCGAAAGAGGATAACAGTAATGTGTAATTGTAAATAAAATGAATCTATAAAAAAACGAAAAGAGTTGCTGAAACAACCACGACATAAACGATACCAGGTTTTAAGCAGAACAGTAGTAAAGTTTGCTTATTGCGGAAACAACAGTATACCCGCAACAGGCCATTTTATGCCCTGGTTGGAGAATGATCGTGAAGGAAAAAGACGAACGGAAATTCTGTAGCATTTGTACATACGTGCAAATGATAAGGAACCCGGTCGTCAAAAGCGACCGGGTTTTTTTATTAAAATTGAAAAGGAGGATATCATGTGGTTTATTGTAGTCGTATTGCTGATCACGGTTATCCTGAATTCAGTAAACGGAGAAAAAGAAATGGATAACGAGGAAATCAGGGACCAGGAAAGAAACCGGGTCGTGCATCCGGCTGAATACCTGATGAGGTAGGAAATAAGGAAGTGAGGGAAATTAATACGAAAGATCAAATGAACATGTAAAGTAAAAAGATTATGTGCAGAAGGAGGACAGCGCCCTTCGAAGCTTTAGCGAAGAAGGGTAAAGTAGCCCCGTGAGATGCAACGGGGCACTTTTCCAAAAATGGTCTGTAGCTCAACTGGCAGATGTACCCGGCTTTTAACCGGGGGGTTGTGAGCCTGCCTGCGGAAGGCAGGTTCGAATCTCACCAGGCCAACAATGAATGGATTACTAAATAACAGTGAATGAATTCGGCGCAGAGGAAATAAGAAATCAGCCAGTATTTGCTGCAAATAGGTGCTTTGGCAGAACGGTAATGCACCGGGGTGAAAATCCGGGGATCATGGTTCGATTCCATGAGGTACCACGAAGGAGGAAACAAGTTATGAAACAAAACAAAGAATGGAGAACGCTCAGTGGCGAAAGGATTAAAATCCCTATCGCCGAAGAGATCAGCCGGGTATTGCAACGCGAAGCCGCGGAAGGACATGAACTGAAGGTATGCATCGGTACCGATAGCCAGG
>JAKQKY010000325.1 GCA_029560415.1 Bacteroidota bacterium
ATCGGCACTATCACCGCAAGTTTTGGTGGGGTGATAAGGGATGTGTTGTTAAACAATGTGCCATTGGTTTTCAGGAAAGAAATTTATGCTATGGCCAGCATCATTGGTGGGTTGGTCTATTTTCTCTTTCGTAAAATACAACTGGATGAGGATGTGGCGAAGGTGGTATGCATACTGCTGATATTTGCAATCCGCTTGATTGCGGTGAAGTACAGGCTGGGTTTGCCGGCGTTTTATGAGAAGAAGAAAAGTTTATAATAATTTACCCAGCCTTTTCCATTTAAATAAGCTATCCTGGTAAAGCAAGAGTATTAGTAAACTGATTTTAACTATTAAGGAAATGATAAGGTTATTGTTATATGCCGCATTTTTTCACACCTCTACTATTATAGCCCAGGACAATAATGTTGTTTCGCATTTCTTAAAGCCTAAACCAATTGAATTGGAGGGGCAGCTCGGGTTGAAAATGGGCACTGTCTTAACTGTTCAGGGAATTGTTATTGAGGGAGAACAAAAAGGCTATACATACGGGCCAAACCTGTTAGTTCAAACAATCAATGATTCATTTATCCAGGACCTGGTGCAAATTCCTATGTCACCCTATTTTGGTGATTTTGGTGAAAAAAAACTTCCAAAACTTGCAGTTGGCTCTACCTATAGTTTACGGGTATTCGAAACAGGAGAGTTCATTGGTGCTCCACCGGATGCATTTAAAGAATCAGGTGTTATTGTACAAACGGCAGAATTTTATTTTCAAAACAGGCTAATGGTACTGTCAGGGGAAAAAATTAATCCTATTGATTGGTCGCCTGATAAATTCCTGGGAAGAAGTGCTCTTTTATCAGGAACAACAACAAATGATCACGACACGGCAATGATCGAAACAGTTAAATGGAAATTAAAGTTGATTGGCTCCCCGAAGTGGAAACCATCAGATATAGGAAAGCTTGCAGAGGTTAACGGATTAATACAAGCAACACAAATAAACAATGTGTATAAAGTTGTTAATGGCGAGAAAAGATTAGTTAAACTGGAGGATCAGCTTGGCAAATCTGTAAAGCTGAAGGGACTTGCAATGAGCTTAAATGGACATTGGTGGTTCCATTACCGGGGCATTGACCTGTATGTTGAAAAAATGCAAGAATTACCCGGATGGAAAGAAGAAAATCATTTTCTTGCAATGGAAATTACCGGTTTACTTGAGCAAGCTGAGTTACCCAACATTCAAGAAATTTCAATAAAAGCAAAACCAGGCCTGAAAACTTATTATATCGTTCGCAACGCAGGTTGGTCACCCACAACTGAACTGCTGGCACCGGAGGTTTATTAACGCCGGTACTGGACCGGTAATAATTATAAAGAAAAATAAACCGCTGACTTTTTTAAGCCTGAATACTTTTAAACTCACCAGCCAGCAACTACCTGCACAACCCTTTCATCATCTCCGCATGCTCCGGGTACAACCCAAGCAGTTGCTCCCCCTTCGCCATTTCAAAATCAGCGAAATCAAAACCCGGCGCCACCGTACAACCGACAAAACAAAACGTACTTCCGGGCGCTGGCCTGCTGGCAAACCAGCAATTGGCCGGCACCACATACTGGAATAATTCTCCATTCAATATATCACTGCCCAGTTTAATAGTTTCCAGTTTACCATCGTCATATAGCACATAAACATGCAACGCCTGCCCGGCATAAAAATGCCAGCATTCATCACTTTTAATTTTATGAAAGGCAGAAAAATTTCCCTGCTCCAGTAAAAAATAAATAGCGGTGGAAAAATTTCTTTCGCCGTCAAACCTTGATGGTAGAGAGTCTGCAGGGATCGTTTCGTTGCTGCGGTAGGTCTCT
>JAKQKY010000353.1 GCA_029560415.1 Bacteroidota bacterium
GTTTTCATTGAAATGTTCTTCAAGCAATGCATTGTTAAAATGAAATGACTTCATGGGAACAAGTAATGCTACTTCAGAGGTCTCTACTTTCAGGATGGCAGTGGCTTCTTTACTCAACGCTGCGTATTCCTTGCTTTGCTGATTTTTATTTGGGTTAAAATAAATATTTCCTTCCCTGGTTTTGTATTGCTGCGCAAAACCAGATACGCAGAACAATAGAACTACGGCTAATAAAAATGATAATTTTTTCATGATTTAAATTTTTGGTGTTTGGTGTATTTAGTTTATTAATATTTCCATCCTCCGTCCATCCATGCGAGGAATGCGGTGGCAGTTGCTTGTGATACAGGTACAACAATGGGGTGACCTTGTTGTCCGAGACTTGTCATCATGGGCCGCAAAATTGCTTCGCTTGCTTTCAGGATAGTATAGTCAAGTACAGGTGCAGAACCACCATGACACTGCCCGCCGCTGCAACTGATTTTTGTAATGGGCAGAATGTGCTGTGAATAGGTAATGTTACCACCAACGGGAGGCGTATTATCGTTTTTGGCACCTTGTGATACCCAGGTGCGAACGATGGAAGCTTGTGATGGTGTAAACATCACTGTTCCTTCAGCCGGGTGAGGTTCACCTTTGGCCATTTTGTCGAGCATAGCCGATTTGGCTACCATAGTTTCATAATAAATGGTATCACCCTTGGAGAATAAGAACTGACGTGTTGTGCCATTATTGTGGCATCCGCAGCCACCCGAAGTAAGTATTGGAGCTACATCTTTTGTCAGCGATATAGATTCGATGGCAGCGGCTGTAAACTCGGTAATATCATACCTGTTTTTATAACAGCCCTGTAATGCTGCTATAAACCCGGCTACTGTAAGTATTGCAATTATTTTTTTCATAACGATTGAATTATCGGCTTATAGAATGGGTTATTTTTTGGTGATGATATTGCCTGATTTCCTGTATTTGAATATTCCGGTATTGGTTAATCCGTATTTCCATGTATCAGGTATGTTGGGATCTCCAAAATACCATGCCTTAATAATAGCAATCTCACCTGGTTTCAATCCGCCATCTCCATAGGCCATATCTCCCTGGTGGTTGGTTGCATATACGCCTGTACGTGGGTTGGCAAGCAGTATTGTTGAGTCTACCCTTGAAAGCATTGAACTTGATGCATTATATGGATCGCCTTTTGCATAGAATTTTTGTCCGGTTACAGGATCTGTATATTGTACCGAACTGTTGCTGCGTACTGATTTTGGATAGAAGATATCAAAAACAATATCGTCATAACTGTTCAGTGGTCCGCGACGGCTTGCTGCCTGCACCGGTGCACCAAAGGTTTTATAAGGCCTGAATTTTGCATTGGCTACTGTATCTGAATAAAACTTGCGGGCACTATCCTTATAAAGGTTCCATTCCTGCGAAAGTTTGGGTTCTTTTAATTGTGCGTAGTAAGTCCAGCTTCCGGTATTGGGATTTTTATAAATAAAAGTAAACGTATCTGATGGAGTTACATTGATCAGTTTTGCCCTTGCCCACTCACCGCCAACGGTAGCCTGGTTGTGGCAGTTGCCTGAACCGCATCCGCTGGTAAGCAATTGAATAGCGGCAGGCCTGTAATCAACCAGGTCTGGATTTTCTTTTGCTCCATGCAGGATCCAGTTATACACTTTGGTTTTTTCCATTACCGTAAGGTCAACGCCATATGTAATAGGAGGCATGGCTTTGTCCAGGTCATTGGTAGTAATGAGATCATACAAAAGGCTGGCTTCAGGATCTCCGGGAACCACCATTGCTTTTACACTGGAATAGGTGAGCAGGGTGGGCTCTACGCCACCACCATGACACGAAGTTGAAGCACAATTGTTTTTATAGAATAATTAATTTAGGCCGCATCGGCTGATAGCTCTTTGAAAGTCTTGGTTTTAATTGACACCACTCTCTGCATTATATTTCGAAAAATGTACTGTTCTGTGTTTCGTCGGTTGGTTCGGAAGCAATACTCATCTAAGTACTTTTGATAATGCTTATCACTACATTGATGATGTATTCCTCTTAGCCATCCCTTCATATTCATTATTTGTTGATGAAGGATTGG
>JAKQKY010000395.1 GCA_029560415.1 Bacteroidota bacterium
GCTGGCATTCCCGGTAGCCTGGTGGATGATGAACAGCTGGCTGCTGAATTATCAATACAGAATATCTATCAGCTGGTGGATATTTTTCGTTGCCGGGGCTGCGGCGATATTGATTGCCATTTGTACAGTGAGTTACCAGGCTATCAAAGCAGCTTTTGCCAATCCTGTTAAAAGCTTACGAACCGAATAAACGACTAATATGCTGTTATTTAATTTCAAAATTGCCTGGCGCAATATCCGGAAGAACAAAGTTTTCTCCGCTGTCAATATTATTGGGCTGGCATTGAGCATGGCTTGCTGTCTTGCTATCAGCATGTATGTGTGGAACGAAACCAACCACGACAACTTTCATACGGAGCGCAATAATATATACCGTGTTACAAACAAACAAAAACAGGCGGGTAAAATGTACGAAGTGGCGGTAACACCGGGACCGCTTGCTCCTGCATTGCAAAAAGATTTTCCCGAAATAAAAAATACCGTGCGCTTTGGTAACTGGGGTGGCCTGTTGAAAAATGGAAGCAATGTGTTTGAGGAAAAAAATGTACAGCTTACAGAGAATGCTGTTTTCAGCATTTTTAGTTTTCCCTTACTAAAAGGAAACCCGGCCACTGCATTACTTACAAAGGATGAAATTGTAATTACCGAAAATGCCGCTGTAAAGTATTTTGGTAAAGACTGGCGAAACAATGCTTCATTGCTCAGTGAGGTTTTCACCCTGAATGGGGAATATACTTTTAAGCTGGCGGGTGTGGTGGCCAATCCCCCGGCCAATTCAAGTATCCAGTTTGATATACTGCTCCCTTTGAGCTATCTTTTTCAAAGTGATAAGTGGTCTAATCAATGGGGCAGCAATAACTATCATACCTACCTGCAATTGCAACCGTCAACCGATGTGGTGGCGTTTGAGAAAAAGCTGTCTGCGCAATTAAAAGTATATAAAACAGATACAGAAGACGTTCTGCAATTACAGCCTCTAAGCAAGCAATACCTTTACTCAAAGTTTGATTTTTTTACTGATTGGGGTAAGCGGAGCGATATTAAGTATGTGCAGATATTTACGGGTATAGGTTTACTGCTCTTAATCATTGCCTGTGTAAATTTCATCAATCTTTCCACCGCACGTTCTTTAAAACGTTCCATGGAAGTGGGAATAAGAAAAGTAAACGGGGCTTCCCGCAGGCAACTGGTACGGCAATTTTTAAGTGAGTCTGTTTTAATGGGATCCATTGCAGGTATTGCGGCAGTGCTGCTGCTCAGTTTGTCACAACCATTGCTGGAGCAATTGACCGGTACTACATTCGCTTTCAGTTACACCAATACTGCTTTCCTTTCTTTCTTCTTGATTTTTATTGTCATCATAGGCCTCTTGGCAGGTATCTACCCGGCGTTTATTTTGTCCGCTTTTAAACCAGTAGCAACGCTTAAAGGAAAAAACGGCATTCGATCGGGCGCTGGTTTCAGAAAGGGATTAGTGATCATGCAGTTCTCCATTTCTGTTGGTATGATGATCTGTACTTTTTTTATGTACCGGCAATTGCAGTTTGTACAAAATGCAGACCTTGGTTTCAATACGGAACAGGTTATTAGAATAAGTTTGAGTAATCAGCTGAAGGGAAAGGTTGGATTACTAAAACAGGATTTAGATAACGAAGCGGCGATTGCTGCCACAGCGCCAGCCACCATGTCGCTGGCCAATGTTGATAATTCAACCAACCTGGAATGGGAAGGAATGCAGCAGGGGCAGGAGTTTTTAATTACCCAGGCCAATGTTGACCCCGATTTTATCCCGGCGATGGGTATGCAATTATTAAAGGGCGAAAATTTCAACTGGCAGAATGAAAAGGATACCATCAATAATTTTATTGTGAATGAAACGGCTGTAAAACTGATGGGTTTAACTGAGAATGATATCATTGGAAAACGAATTAAATTTTTTGGCGCACAAGGAACCATCATCGGCCTGGTACAGGATTTTCATTTTAAACCATTGAGTGCAGGCATTGAACCATTTATCTTCCGCTATCAGCCATGGGCACCCTATTTTAACCTGTTTGTAAAGACTGTTCCCGGCAAAACCGCAGCAGCCATTGACCTGGTAAAAAAGTATTATAAAAAGTATGAACCGGAGTCTCCTGTAGAATTCAGCTTTCTCAATGAATCCATCAATCAGCTGTACAAAGAAGACAAACGAACGGCATCCATCATTTTTCTTTTCGCTTGCCTCACTATTTTTATTGGTTGCCTTGGCTTATTCGGACTCACAGTGTTTGCTGCAGAGCAGCGGGTAAGGGAAATTGGCATCCGCAAGGTATTGGGGGCAAGCGTTGTTTCCATTACTCATCTGTTATCAAGGGATTTTTTAAAACTGGTTTTGATCGCTGTGGTCATTGCTGCACCTGTTGCCTGGTATGCCAGTAACCAATGGCTGCAGAATTATGCCTATCGTATTGAGTTAAGCTGGTGGGTATTTGTACTGGTGGGGTTGATGGTATTATTAGTAGCGTTACTCACCATTGGTACGCAGGCCATCAAAGCAGCCATTGCTAACCCGGTTAAAAGCTTAAGAACAGAATAAATTGATGGGAGCGGCCGGCGCTCATAAATTGGTCAGTGTATTTGTAAAATTTAACGATGATAAAGAACTACTTTAAAATTGCATGGAGAAACCTTTGGCGTAACAAAGGTTTTTCTGCTATCAATATTGCAGGTCTGGCAATAGGTATTACCACCTGCCTGCTCATCATGCTGTATATCAATCATGAAGCCGGCT
>JAKQKY010000420.1 GCA_029560415.1 Bacteroidota bacterium
AATGAAGGTAAGTTCTTCCTACATTCAGTCCTGGTCAGTTTCAATTCTTACGTGTTTCTCCTGTAAAAGTTAATACATCCTCTTCTGCTTCGGATCCTTATCAAAGGCATTTTTAATTACTTAAATTATTTTGTATGAACATGTACGTTTCAAACCTGAACTTCCATACCACGGACGATGGTTTAAAAGATTTATTTGCACCCTTTGGCGCTGTTTCCTCAGCAAAGATCATTTCTGACCGCACTACCGGACAAAGCCGTGGATTTGGTTTTGTTGAAATGGATTCGGAAACAGAAGGAAATGAAGCCATGAATAGTCTTAACAACAAAGACATTGAAGGAAGAGTATTATCTGTTTCCCTTGCAAAGGAAAAAGCACCCCGCTCCAACAATAGTCGCTGGTAATATCATTTCGATACAGGATATATTGATCGTTAGACAACATTCCTGAAATCTATATCCTGTGTCGGATGTTTTCCGGGCAACTGCTTGTTCACTTTAAACCGACCGTCATGGTAAAAAACAATGTCTTTCAATTCATCTGTTATGCAACAACGCTTACTGCGGAAGAATTCGAACCCGAATGGGATCGCTATGTGCAAAAAGGAATGAACAAACAAAACGATCAGCAATTGTTAGAACAGGTCCCCGGATCGAAAAGTCGTTATAAATTTGTATCAAAACATACCTGGGACGAAAATGCAATACAGGTGGCCATTAATAACAGGCAATCAGCAAAACATTTCCCCCAGCACAAGGTTAAACTGGTGCAGGCCGGAGGTTATGTACTGGCAGCACCTGTCAAAAAAAATCTGCTGTCCGAAACAGGAACCAGGCTGATCCTGTTCATTGGACACGATGAACGCGATATGGACTTTTACAGCCGCATACCAGGCCTTGAAAACCCGGTTACTTACCAGGCTTACTATGAGAGTTGTGCATTTGCTTATATCATGGAATATTCGGTAGATGCCGATAATGCAGAAAGCCTGTTACAGCAGTTAAAATTACGCCAGGGCATAGACGCAGCCTGCTACCAGGAATGCATGGTAACCCATTAATGCCTTCAGGAAATAAAAGTTTAATTCATCAATTACCAAACAACAAATATATATGGCAGAATCCTGGAATAAAAAAGATCGGGAAAAGAAAAAACAACAAAGTAAAAAAGAAAAGAATGAACGCAAGCTGGAGCGGAAAGAACAATCCAAAGACGGCAAATCATTCGACGATATGCTCGCGTATATCGATGAGAACGGAAATCTTTCTTCCAAACCACCGGATCCGAATAAACGCGTTGATATTAAAGCAGAAGATATCGAGATTTCTGTACCCAAACACCAGCCTGTAAACCCGGAAGACCTTATCCGCAAGGGCGTTGTGAGTTTTTTCAACGATGCGAAAGGATATGGTTTTATCAAAGACCTGGTGACCCAGGAAAGTGCATTCGTTCACGTAAATTCATTGTCGGAAACCATTAAAGAACACGATAAGGTTACGTATGAAGTAGAGATGGGCCACAAAGGTGCCAATGCAGTGAATGTAAAACTGGTTAAAAGTTAATGATCATTATTACCGGATGATCTTACCATCTTCCATTTCAATGATTCGATGCGTACGATCGGCAAAGCCCTGGTCGTGCGTTACGATCAACAACGTTTGATTAAATTCCTCCGCCAGTTTTTTAAACATTTCAAACACCAGTTCACTGTTCTTCTTATCAAGGTTTCCCGTTGGCTCATCTCCCATAATGATCAACGGGTCATTGATCAATGCACGGGCAATGGCAACACGTTGTTTCTCCCCTCCCGAAATCTGCCTGGCATTCTTCTCAGCCAATGACGCAATGCCCAGGATATCCAGTTTTTGCATGGCACGCTCTTTAATTTCTTGTACAGGATATTTGTTTAGTTTCAAACCAGGTAACATAACATTCTTCAGCACACTGAACTCGTTAAGCAAATAATGAAACTGGAATACAAACCCGATTTTTTCATTTCTTACCCTGGCAAGTTGTGCTTCTTTTTTTCCATTCATCGGTTCTTCATCAATTACCAGGGATCCTTCATAATCGGTATCCATCGTAGATAATATATACAGCAAAGTAGATTTACCACAACCCGACTTCCCGGTTACTGAAACAAAATCTCCACGGTTGATGGTAAAACTGATGTCTGTAAGCACCTGGCTCGTCACGGGATCGTGAAAGAATTTATTGATATGACTTGCGGTTAATACAGGTTGCTGCATATTATTTTCCTCTTATGATGATGACGGGATCGATCTTGCTCGCCTTCCTGGAAGGAAACCATCCTGCCAGGTAAGTAGTAATGAGTGAAAAAGATGAACCGATCAGGTAAAATACAGGTTTATAATTGATGGGATATGTTTTGATCGTTGGCAGGGCTGCGGTATTAAAAGGAATCTGGTCGATGATGGAAGATAGTATGTACCCGAAAAGCAGTCCGGCCAGGCCGCCAAAAAAACCAATGCTGATAGCAATCATCAGGAATACACGTTTCACATCTCTTCCCGAAAAACCTGTTGCTTTTAATATTGCAATAGAATCCATTTTTTCATAGATCATCATATTCAGGATATTGTAAATTCCAAAACCGGCAACAATCAGTAACGTTATGCCCACGGCATAGGATATCAGGGTTCTGATAGAACTCCCCGTTTCAAACTGTGAATTGGCCGTTTGAATATCTTCGGCATCGGCCTGGAACAACTGCGCATATTCTTTGGCGATAGCAGGTGCCGATTTGATATCGTTTAATTTGATCTGTATATCTGTTATGTAACTACCAGGCTTTCCCAGCAGTTTTTGTACAGTGCCCAGTGATGCATAGCTCTGCGTTTTGTCGAAGTCCTGCAACCCCGACTGAAAAAAACCTACCACCCGCAATGGAAAGCGTTCACCCATGGCCGTGGTAACCTGCACCACATCACCTGGAGTGGCAAGCAGCTTATCAGCCAGTCCCTTTCCCAGCACAATGCTGTTGGTTACTTTCCCGATATCGCTTCCCGAACCAGCCACTATATACTCATTGAAATGAAACAAGGCCGATTCAGAAACCACATCAATGCCATTTACTACGCCGGTAATATCGATGCTGCCATCGTTGAAGAAAACCTGGGCAGTAATCTTTGGGGCAATGCCAAGTACCCGCTCATCCTGTTTAAGGGTGCGCATAATGGCTGCCGCGTCATATATCTCTGTGCGGCTTCCACCCGATTTAATGGATTCAATAAAATGATAGTTCCCCTTATAATCGGGCGATAACTGGATAGGTTGCCTGGAAGCAGGCTTGATCTCGTTGTATAAACGGATATGGGGCGTCCTGTTCAGGATAAGCCCATCCAGCAGGTCGTTCAGCCCGGTCATGAAACTCAGCAACGTGATAAACATGGTAATACTGAAAGTAACGCCAATCGCCGCTACCAGCGTCTGTTTCCAGCGGGCCAGTAGCAATGATTTGGCGATATCGGCTAAAAGCAAAAATTTCATGGAGCCGCTTTTTTGAGTACATCCTTCACCGTTAGTCCAGACAGTATCTCAACTTTCTGGTAATCTTTAAGGCCTGTCGTTACTTTTCGTTTATCCCCGTTTTCCATCAGCACCATATCGCCATCGAGTAAATACGTTCTTGGTATCGTAATCGCTTTTTGTTTTTCCTGTATCACGATATTGGCTTCGCAGGTAAGGTTCGGAAACAAGGATGGAGGTTGTTTTACAAATACCGCTTCTACGGTAAATGATTTTGATCTTTCATTCATGAGTGGATTGATCTTTTCAACCCTGGCTTCGAAGAGTTGCCCTTTATAACTATCCATGCTGAGCAGGATTTTTTGTCCCGGCTTTACCCTGGTGATATCATATTCATCTACCTGGATCTCCAAAATAAAATCACGGTCGTCGCCAATCACGGCAACCGGCGTCTGCGTGGTTAGCATCTCCCCTTTTTCCTTCAGCATACTATACACTTTCCCGTTCCTTTCACTTTTTATCATATAATCAGAAGCAATGGTACTGGATATCTCCACCGATTTCTGCGATTGCTTCGCCTGGAAATTCACCTGCTTTTGTACTTCAGTAAAACGGAGCCTGGCCGATTCATAATTATGCGATGCCGTTGTATAGGCGAGTTCTCGTTGATCGAGTTCATTGCGGGTACCGATCTGTTGTGCCCAGAGATTCTTTTGGCGTTGCAGCAACAGGCCTGCATTTTCCATCGCCGACTTGGCTTGGTCGATACCCACCTGCAGTTCATGTAATTTTTCCTGGTTGGCATTCACGGCAGCGTAATCCGCATTGATGCGGGCATTCTCGGTATTCAACCGGGCCGTTGTATTCGTGAGCCTGATGATGGGATCACCTTTTTTAACCGAATCACCTTCGGTCACCAGGATATCTGCGATCAGTCCATTCACCGAACTAAATACCTGGTATTGGTTCCTTGCTTTTACGATACCCGAAGCATAGACGGATTCAGTGATCGGTGTTTCCTCAGGGCTGATGGTCTCTGTTTTTGTTTTGCAGGAAAAGAATAGGCAAACAGCAATACACGCAATACTGTATTTGTACATAAAGGTTGAATAATATTATATCAATGAAGTTACATATTACACAATAAAGGGAAGCTGACATTAATCACAAAAAAACGGCTGTTTGTTACTTTATTGAATTTGCAAAATCAATAAAGCGCCTTCTCCAACATCATAAATTCCAGTTCCCGCAAATGTCTCCCGGTTTTGCCATCTTCAACAAAAGGTTTTCTTTCGCCGGTATCAACATATCCATGGCGGATATACCAGTTGATCAGTTCTGTTCGTACCGAAATCACCGACATATAAATTGAACGGCACTTAATTTGTTTGGCATAGTCTTCCGAAGCCTGTAATAATATTTTGCCGATCCCACCACCCTGC
>JAKQKY010000436.1 GCA_029560415.1 Bacteroidota bacterium
TGGGCGAAGCTGCAGGATTTGTGATGAATATGATCAATACCGTTACTGAAAAAGCCGATACACGGAACTGGCAAAGCCTCCCGGCTTTTATCAGTTATGTTCGAATTCCACTCGCCGCCGGCGAAAATACGATCACCCTTCAGCAAAACGGGGTGTCTAAGACTATTACCGTAACAGCTGGCAAAGGGCTTCAGTTGATGGGTACTTCGGTTAATTAAATAGCTTCCTGGGTAATATCATCTTATCTTCTTACTATCTTCCCATCAATGTATTGCCTGATAAAATCATCCCGATAGCTTTGTCCTAACGGTATTTCATTTTGTTGTATATACAGTATTTCATTATCAAACGAAGTGATGTGAAGTACATTTACTATATAGGATTTACTCACACGTGCAAAGATGGAAGAAGGTAATTGGGCGGCAATTGTTTTCACATTCATGGATGTGATGATCTTGTTATCTATGGTGAAGATGATCACATAATCTTTCAATCCTTCTATATAGAGGATATCTTTAAAATTTATTTTAAAAAATTTACGATCTGCCTTGATGAATACAAAATCGTCTTCGATTTTTTCTACCTGGTTACTGCCTTCTACTTGTTGTAATAAACGCAAGTGATTTTCAGCCTTATTCACTGCCTTTAAAAACCGTTCTATGCGTATGGGTTTCACCAGGTAATCGAGTGCATCCAGCTCATAACTTTCCAAAGCATATTGCGGGTATGCTGTCGTAAAGATCACCAGGGGCGCATTACGCAGCGATTTTAAAAAATCGAGCCCACTCAGTTCCGGCATGTTGATGTCGAGGAACATAATATCTACAGGTTCTTTTCGCAGGAAATCACTTGCAGCCAATGCATTGCTGAAGGAGCCGCGGTGTTGTAAAGATGATACATGTGCAATGTTCATTTCCATTCCCTGTCGGGCAAGGGGTTCGTCATCAACTACGATACAGGTCATAACGGAATATTTAAGTTTACAATATATTTATCGGCAAGGTCAGTAATCTCCAGGCGATGGTTACCCGGATAAATAAGCATAAGCCTGCGTTGTATATTTTTCAATCCAAGTCCGCCAACGAGGTTTTGTTTTACTGGTGGTTTGGAGTTTTCAGCCGTAAAGAGCAGTCGATCTTCTTTGATCTGGAAATGCAGATTAAGGTACGAATGTCCAACTGTAGATGCACCATGTTTGATAGCATTTTCCACGAAAGGAATGAAGAGGAATGGCGGTAGCTGAACATTGTCAATCTTTCCTTCCACGGCCAATTCTACTGTAAGGTCATTCTTCCGGATCTGTTCCAGGGCTACCAGGTTCCTGATAAATTCGATGTCTTTCGACAACAGGATTGTTTCCCGTGCACTATCATATAACTGGTAGCGAAGCAGATCGGATAGTCCCAGCAAAACCTGTGTTGCTTTTTCCGGGTCTGTTTTGGTTAGCACCAACAAATTATTCAGGGTATTGAAAAGAAAATGCGGGTTTACCTGGCTCTTTAATTGTTCCAGTTCGGTACGCAGGTTTGCTTGTTGCAATTCATGCATGTGTTGTACATCATTGATCCATTTTTTAAAAATTACCAATCCCACCACGGAGCCGAGCAAAACACAGGTGACAGCCGCTATTTGTATGAAAACAATAATCGACAGATCAATTCGCTGTAGATTATTGTTTGCAGGTATCACGGGTTGAAGCAGGTAGAGATCGATCGCCCATATAACGAAGTATATGATCACGATGATGATAAAAAAACAAAATGCAAACAGGAACACTTTTGAACGGAATAATAGCTTTGGGATCAACACCAGGATTAATAAATAGATCATGCCCATAATAAAAATAAAACTGATGGCATCACTGATTCTGACGGCACGAAGCAATTCGGGCGACCTGGGATCATTGACCACGCCAAAATCGCCTTTAAAGGCAAGGATAAGTCCCAGCAGTAAAAATAGAGAATGACGAAGCCAACGGAATTTTTGGTCAGATATCAGCCTGATCAATGGATTGTTGAAAGATACTGTGCTGTTGACGGGTTGTCTCATAACACAAAACTAGAAAATCAATCCGCGGAATGAAAGTTATTATACCAACAATTCATTTTATTATACGAAATGCTGCTTAGGGTCATTTTCCGCCTATTTTTTTCATTGTTTCATTGATTTTCCGGTTATAAAGCATTGGTATAAAACCGGTAAGGGTTTGTATAAAAGCTTCAAAATGACCTGGACCGGTGATTAGTTTTGTTCCGGTAAAAACAAATTAATCATCATTTCAGCATTAAAATAAATGAACATGAAAAATAAGAACCCTATCATCAAAGCCTTTTCTATGGTCCTGTGCTTACTGGCTGGCATCGTGGCTGCTGCGCAAATTGCACAGGCTAACCAATCACCTGATACTGCCAGGAAACTGGCCATTTTGCCCATGCAGTTTATTGCTGAAGGCAACCCGGTGAGGTTGGAAGAAATGCGGTATCGGCTACAAAATATAGCCTACCTGTACCTGAAAGATAAAGTGCAGGCATTCGCCATCCAGGATCCAAATGAAACCAATGCATTGTTATTGAAGAACGGCATAAAGGAATCGAATTTTCGTGCATATTCTCCAAAAGAGATCGCTGAAATATTACATGTAGGGTATGTACTAACGGGTATGGTTACCCAGGAAAGTACCGGCTCAGTAAGTATGCGCAACACAAGCCGGCGGGATTATGAACGTAAGGGAAAGCAAAGGGAAACTCAGGAGCGTATCAAAACAAACGAAGAGCTGAATACACACATTGATCTGGGTTTATACAATAATAAGGGAGAAGTGTTGTATGGCAAATCGAGGCGTTCCATTCTTTCAAGCGTTGATGCCTATAAAAACGGAATCGAATTCCTGTTGAAACGGTCTCCTTTATATCAAAAATAAATAAAAGCGTAATCAGTCTTTATCAGGCAGGTTGGCTGCTAAGTGAATTTTTTAAAAGAAAACAAATGAAATACATTTATTATTACCCGTTGATTGGCTTCGTGTTGTTCATTGCCTTGTTAACCGGACTTATTGCCCAATGGCATGGTCAACATTTTTTGGCCTGGTTTGCAATTGTGCTGATGCCTTTATTAACGGCGGGTTGCGTTCATTATATACGACACAGGCAAAAGAGAAAGGCTGAGGATATGTGTGCATTGCCTAACGAAAACCTGTTCGATCACCTTTTTATAGTGAAAAACAAAAAAGCGTTTATACCGTACCGAAAGTATCTGAAATAGGGAGCCCTTTTTTTGAATTACAGTTTTATCTCCTCATCACTGTCGTCAAAAAACCGGAACTCAGTCAGGTGATAGGTTGAGTTTGATTTCACTTTTACTTTCTGCTTGTATTTCCAGCTCCATTTCATGCGGCGGGAAGGGAAACCGCAGGTGAGGTATGTATATAATATGGGATGTACTTCAATCGTAAGTCCCTTGTGGCGTTGCATGATAAGATAGCTAAGGTTCTTGGCTATTTCATCTTCCAGGATCAGGGTAGAGGATATCTTACCGGTTCCATCGCAACTTGGGCACACTTCACTGGTATTGATGTTCATTTCAGGCTTCATGCGTTGACGCGTGATCTGCATCAATCCGAATTTAGTGATCGGTAACACGGCATGTTTGGCCCGATCGGTGCGCATGAAATTGTCCATGGCATCGGCAAGTTTCTTTTTGTTCTCCATCAATTTCATGTCGATGAAATCAACAACAATGATACCGCCAAGATCTCTCAGGCGTAATTGACGGGCGATCTCTTCAGCCGCTTCCAGGTTTGTTTCCAGGGCATTCTGTTCCTGGTTATTGCTCACACTTTTATAACCACTGTTCACATCTATCACGTGTAACGCTTCGGTGTGTTCAACGATCAGGTAAGCGCCGCTTGGCAGGTTTACCGTTTTACCAAACGCAGCTTTCACCTGTTTGGTTATGCCAAAGTTGTCGAAAATGGGTAAGCCGTTGTTATAATAAGAAACGATGTCGGCTTTATCGGGCGCAATGCGCTGAATATAATTTTTAGTATCGGCGTAGATGGTCTTGTCATTTACCACGATGCGGTTAAAATCTTCGCTCAACAGGTCACGTAACATGCTGTTCGTTTTACCTTGTTCGCTCAGGATCTTGGCTGGGGGCACCGCACCACGCAGGTTTGCCTGTATGGTCTTCCAGGTATTTTCCAGGCTGATGAGATCTTCATGTAATTCTGCAGTGTGTTTGCCTTCGGCTGCTGTACGTACGATCACACCAAGGTTCTTCGGCTTTACCGCTTCCACAATTTTATGAAGCCTTTTTCTTTCTTCTGCTGAATGAATCTTTCTTGAAACAGCAACAATATCGTTGAATGGCGTAACCACAACAAATCGGCCGGGCAGCGACAATTCGCAACTGAGGCGGGGACCTTTGGCAGCGATGGGCTCTTTCAGAATCTGAACGAGCACGTTAGGACGGCCACTAAGCACTTCCGTTATCTTACCTGTTTTTATAATTTCGGGTTCTACCTTAAATTTGGCGAATTCGAATTTGTCTTCAGGTTTTTCGTTGATAGACTGGTTGGTAAATTTGAGGATCGACCTTACGTAGGGGCTCAGGTCGGTATAATGAAGAAAAGCGTCTTTTTCAAAACCCACTTCCACAAAAGCTGCATTGAGTCCGGGTATCAGTTTCTTAACTTTTCCCAGGTACAGATCGCCCACAGCAAAGCTGGCATCAGCTTTTTCGCTGTGCAGCTCCACCAATTTCTTATCTTCCAGCAAGGCAATTTCTACGCCCTGCGGTATCGCATTTATAATTAACTCCTTGGTCAAGCGAAATGTTTTTGGTCAGACCATTAATGCATTACGGAAGGAAAACATAAATGGCATGAATAACCATGACGATACGCCATTATTATTCATGCATATAGATGAGTGCCGGACATGAGGATAGCCGGCACCGGTAAAGAAAAAATAAATTACTTCTTCTTATGACGGTTCTTTCTTAAACGTTTTTTACGCTTATGTGTAGCGATTTTATGACGTTTTCTCTTTTTACCACAAGGCATAACCTAGTCTTTTTTTGTTAAATAAATAATGTTAAATATGTTCTCT
>JAKQKY010000438.1 GCA_029560415.1 Bacteroidota bacterium
CAGGCTCATCCTGGCAGGCCGTCAACAGCAACATCATCAAAGCAAGCCCTGCGGCCATTTGTTTTCTAATCATCGCTCTCTCAGATAATTTTTCTTGTACCCACGGTAAATTCTGAATAAACCATACAACACGCAAATGCCGCCGAATGCTTTCATGGTAGGATCATCAAACCTGGCTTCGAGGCCCGTGTTGAAATGACGTATGAAGAGCATGAATACGCCCATCGCCGTCCACAAAACGCCCATGCCATAGTCCATGATGCTGCGCATGCGTAAATAGCCTCTATCCCTTTCCGTAAGTTCTTCTTTTTCAAATTCTTCCAGTGCCATGATCTCTATATTTTATTACGCGGTTGATACCGCAATTTACTAAGATTATCCGCTCAATCTTCGGATGACTGAAACTTTACCGGAATGGTAAAATAAACAGAAACATCTTCTCCTTTTGTTTTACCAGCATGCCAGGCCGGCATTTTTTTAAGTACCCTGATCACTTCTTCATTGAACTCGGTTCCTCCATCCTCCACTGTTTCAAAGCCCTTCAGGTTTCCATCGTATCCAACAATGAACCTGATTTTCACAGTAATATCTTCTCCACTTTCCAGGTCACGTGGATTGCGAAGATTTCTTTCCATGAATTTACGCAGGGCATCAATACCACCGGGAAATTCGGGCATTACTTCTGCACTGGTCAACGGATGATCACGGTTGATGTTTTTGGGGATTTCAGTGCCGGGAATTGTTGTGGTAATCGGCCCTGGCGCAATACGTGCAAGGGGAATGGCCCCAGGATCGGTTCCCGGAATATGTACACTGCCGATAAGGGCACTATCGAGATTTTTAGATAAACGACTGGCATCGGCCGGGTTTCGGGTAATGACCATATTGCTAACAAACAGATCTGTTCTTGCCTTAATGGTAGCTTGTGTTTTGGGCTTTGGGATGATGACCGTTTTTTCTATCGGGCTCTTTGCAATTTGGGCCAGTTCAGGATCTTTTGCATCAAAAAGAAAGCTGGTAAGTTTCTTGTCTTTTTTCAGCAGGCTGAGAGAGCATAAAAGGGCGGCAAATAGAAATACCAGGCCTAATGCCTTGTAAACCCTGTTAGGATAATACTTCCGTATTACATATGCGCCGTAATGTTTATTTCTTTTTTCAAAAACAATGTCGAGCAGGTCGGCCTGCAGAATGCGATCGGGTGTCATAGACTTTTGTTTTAGGGATGAATAAATATTGATCAAAAACGGCCGGTTTATTATAAGATGCCGGTTGTTTCCAAATCCATAACCGTTGATGTTGCCGTTGTTGCCATTTGAAAACCGAAAGCATACTATTAAACATAGCAGCACTTATCTTTGTGCCATGAAAATTCTGATGGTATGCCTGGGCAATATTTGCAGGAGCCCGCTGGCGGAGGGTATCTTACAGCACAAAGCCAATGAATCGGGCCTCGATTGGGTAGTGGAAAGTGCAGGAACATTGGGAAATCATGTAGGCGAAGCGCCCCATCCATTAAGCCAGAAAGTAGCTTTATTACACGGCATCGACATCAGCGGGCAAAGGGCCCGGAAATTTATCAAGGCCGATATGATCCAGTACGACCGAATTTACGCCATGGCCAATGATGTCCTTTTTGATATGGAAGAGATCAGCCGGGAAAAAATGCCCAATAAAAAAGCCATGTTATTTCTCGAAGCGCTCTATCCCGGTAAAAACAAAGATGTGCCCGATCCATGGTATGGCCCCGAACCCGGTTACCACGAGGTTTTTGCGCTCATCGAAAAGAACTGCGATGCCATCATTCAACAATTCCTGAACAAACAACCATTGTAAAAAACACATGGCCAAACCATCCATACCACAGGGTACGAGAGATTTTTCTGCAGAAACAGTCAGGAAAAGAAATCATATTTTATCCACGATAAGATCAGTATTTGAATTATATGGCTTTCAGCCGTTGGAAACGCCTGCGATGGAAAACCTGGATACCCTCATGGGTAAATACGGGGAAGAAGGAGATAAACTCATTTTCAAGATACTCAACAATGGCCTGAACGATCCCAAGAATGAAGAAAAGGCCAGGAACGGATTTGAAAAACTAATGCAGGGGAAAAATACATCAGATCTTACCGAAAGAGCTCTGAAATACGATCTCACCATTCCTTTTGCACGCTATGTTGCCATGAATCATGGTCAACTAACGTTTCCCTATAAACGATACCAGGTGCAGCCGGTATGGCGTGCCGACAGGCCACAGAAGGGCCGTTACCGTGAGTTCACCCAATGCGACGCAGATGTAGTGGGAAGCACTTCTCTTTTAAATGAAATTGAACTGGCCAATATTTATCATGATGTATTCCACAAACTTGGATTAACCGGGTATGAACTGAAGATCAACAGCCGTAAACTGCTGGTAGCCCTTGCCGAGAGTTGTGGCGGTTCCGATAAAATGACCGATATCACGGTGGCCATCGACAAACTGGATAAGATCGGGATCGAAAAAGTAAGAACCGAACTACAACAGCGGGGCATAAACGAAGAACAGGTTCGCATCATTGAAAATTACCTGTCGGTAACAGGAACGAATGAAGAAAAATTAACTGCCCTGGAAGCGCTGTTTGCAGGCAATAAAAGTGCTGCATCGGGTATTGAAGACCTGCTTCATATATTATCAAATACCAACGACCTCAATATATCTGTTGATTTTACCCTGGCCCGTGGTTTAAATTATTATACCGGTGCCATCTTTGAAGTAAAGGCGCCTGCCACAGTACAAATGGGCAGCATCGGTGGTGGCGGCAGGTACGATGACCTTACCGGGTTATTTGGCGTGCCGGGGATTCCTGGTGTGGGCATCAGCTTTGGGGTAGACCGCATCTATGATGTACTCGAAGAAATGAACCTGTTCCCGCAAAACCTCCAGGTAAGCACAAAGGCCCTGTTCTTTAACCTGGGAGAAAAAGAAAGTACCAGCGCATTTTATTGGGTGCAGGCCTTGCGAAGGAATGACATAGCGGCTGAGCTCTATCATGAGAATACGAAGATGGATAAGCAATTCAAGTATGCCGAGAAAAGATCCATTCCCTACGTGGTTATCATCGGTAGCAGGGAAATGGAAAACGCACAGGCAGTGATAAAAGACCTGCAGAAGGGAGAACAACAAACCATCGACATCAACGAGATCATCTCATTTTTCAGGAATATTTAAAAAAACAGGTTACTAAAAATCATTTTCTGTATTAACAAAAAACAAATTTTATGCAAACAAGAATTCGAATTCAGCATCTTTTTTTATTGGCAGGCATCCTGTTCCTGGCATCCTGCAGCAAAAGCAATAAAGAAGGACGTTATATTCCCAAAAATGCCGGCGTGGTAGTGCTGGTGAATGGTGAATCGATATCGTCGAAACTTCCATGGAGTGAAGTGAAGCAAAACGACCTGTTCAAAAAATTATATACCGACTCTACCCTGGATGCCTTTGTAAAATCGGCTCTTGATAATCCTGAAAATACCGGGATCGATACCAAAAAGAATTTCCTGTTCTTCTTTGAAAAAGATTCCCTGGGTGGCTATATCGCTATCGAGGGATCTGTAAAAGATGCGGCTAAATTCAAATCATTCATTGCCAGCGCTGCCAAAAATGCGACAGAAACCAAGAAAGATGATGTTCTTTCATTAAGCGGCGAAAGAACCGGCGCAACCTGGGATAAGGACAGGTTTGTAATCCTGATCGATGCTCCTGAAACCAACAACGCTAATAATTTCGGTATTCCCGATACCCTGGCACCTGCCCCCAAGGCTACCCGCAATATAACGGTAACCAGTAACGGCATTTTCAATCTCAAGGAAGACGCCAGCCTGGCCGGTGAAGAAAAATTCACCGACATGCTGAAAAATAAAGCTGACCTGCACTTCTGGATGAATGCTGCCTCTTTGAATTCCGGTGCTACATCGCCGGCAATGGCTGCTTTAAGCATGCTTAACCTGAGTAAACTCTATGAAGGTTCGGTAACCACCGCAGCAGTGAATTTTGAAAACGGGCAGATCAATGTGGATATGAAATCTTACTCTGGCAAAGAAATGACCGAAATAACCAAAAAATATTCTGGAAGCAGCATCAACAGCGATATGATCAAACGTATTCCTGCCAAAGATGTAGCCGTGTTATTCGCCATGAATTTTAAACCAGAAGGCATCCGTGAGTTTATTAAACTGGCTGGCCTGGAAGGTTTCGCCAATATGGGCACAGGCTTTCTTGGTTTTTCACTCGATGATTTTATCAAAGCCAATAAAGGAGATATCGTTTTTTCTTTGTCAGACATCAGCCAGGACAGTGCCGGCAAACCTACCATGAATGCGATCTTCAGTGCGTCTATTGGAGATAAAAATGCTTTTGGGAAATTAATTGATGCCGGTAACAAACTGGGTAAAGAAAAATTAGGTGGTATGACGCCACCGATATTTTATAACAGCAATGATAATTATTTTGCCATCGGAAGCCAGAAAGAATCGGTAGATAAATTCATCGGTTCTGCCAGCAACAGTTCTTTGTCATTCCTGGATAAATTCAAAGACGGCCCGGTTGCTTTTTACCTGAATTTCAAATCGCTTCTCACCGGTTTTGCAGGCAATGCAGCAAGCCGCGATAGCCTCGACAATATTGCTTACCAGGCCACCCTCAACATGTGGGAAACCGTCATCGCAAATGGCGGAACGTTTAAAGATGGTGGAGTGAATCAGCACATCGAAATAAACCTGGTAAATAAAAAAGAGAACAGTCTTAAATTATTGAATACTTATCTCGGCACGCTGGGTAATATTCAACAACAAAAAACCGAATACCGTAATAAAATGATGAGTGAGAGTGCATCTGTTGATTTTGATGCACCTGTAATTGAGGAATCATCATCAAATTAAGAAACCTACCGCATACTATTTCCAAAAGCCGTCATACCTTGTAACATGACGGCTTTTTAATGCATAATCATTATGACGATCCAATTAAACAAGGTCATTCCTGATTTTCTTGAAAAGGAAAAAGTGGACCGATCCAAAATATGGAACCATTCCATAGCGATTCACAAAGGAGAACGGGTGCAGATCATTGCGCCGAGCGGAAGTGGTAAAACCTCCCTGGTGCATTTCCTTTATGGTTTGCGGCACGATTACAAAGGACAGATACTTATCAATGAAAAAAATATTCATGGCTGGAATGCGGAAGCATTTGCAGGTATCAGAAGCAACAGTTTAAGCATCATTTTCCAGGACCTTCGGTTGTTTCCTGATCATACTGTACTGGAAAACATACAGGTAAAAAAATCCCTGCATCCATTTGATCAGGCAACCAGCATTGAAGAAATGGCCGGCAGACTTGGCATAGCCAACAAACTGGGCAAGCTGGCCAGGACCTGCAGCTATGGCGAGCAACAGCGGATAGCCATCATACGATCTTTGCAACAACCTTTCGATTTTTTGCTGATGGATGAGCCCTTCAGCCACCTTGATGAGAACAACCGCGGCATTGCCATGCAACTGATAGAAGAAGAAGCAACAAAAAGGAAGGCCGGTATTATCCTGGCCGACCTGAAACGCATCACCCAGTTCAATGCCGGCAAACTGATGGAACTTTAATTTCATGTATTCGTAACCGTTAATATCATGTCTGTACAAACACCCGGAAAAATTTCATTTAAAACCATCGCCCCGTTCTTAAACATCGGTGGAAATAATACATCGCGGTTCTTCAGCTATGCCGGCCTTGGAATCGGGGTCATGTTATTGCTTTGTTCGGTGCAGATGTACATTAATATAAACCAGTTGTTGAAAGACAAGAACCCCCGTAAGAATGGATATGATTTTATTTCGGTTACCAAAACGGTCACGAACCAGAACATGGGAAGCGATAATCGTTTCACCCTTGCCGATATCAATGAATTGAAAGCTCAGCCATTTATTGAAGATGCCGCCCCCCTCAATGCAAACCAGTTCAGGGCCAAGGCCAGTGCAGGGAATATCATTCCTTTCAGCACCGACCTCTTTCTTGAATCAGTAAAAAATGATTTCATCGACACCGTTCCTGCATCCTTTTCCTGGAAACCCGGACAGGCCGATGTGCCCATCATTTTTTCGGCCGACTTCCTTGAAATGTACAATGTATTTGCGCCAGCCCAAGATCTTCCGCAGCTCTCCGAAAGCAGCATTGGCGCCATCAATATCATGCTCGAATGTTACAGCCCTACAGGCATTCAAACTTTCCGCGGGCATATTGTTGCAGTCAGCGACCGCATCAATTCAGTATTGGTGCCCGAAAGTTTTCTATTGTGGGCAAATAAAATGTATGGCAATGCCGACTATGTACCAGCAGCCAGGGTTTATGTAAAAACTGTTGATGCCAACAATACCTCATTGCTAAATTTCCTGCAGCAAAAAAATTATCATGTAAACAAGGATAAAACTAAATTCGGAAGGGTTAAGCAGGTTTTGCAAACCGTAGTTAGTGGATTGGGTGGCTTTGCCATCCTCGTAATCCTGTTGGCCATGATGCTGTTTTCTTTTTACCTGCAATTAATGATCGCCCGCAGCAAAGACAACCTGCAACTCCTGCTCACCCTCGGTTATTCGCCTTCCTGGCTTAGTAAAACCGTGGCTAAAAAGTGGATTCCTGCTTATACTATGATCATCCTGGCAGCGCTGGTAGCGGCCTCCTTATTGCAATTTGCCTTTCAGCATGTTTCATTGAATGGAAAAGATGAACTGCCCTCTTTCCTGCACAGCAGTGTTTTTTTACTGGCTGGCGTTTTATGGCTCCTATGCATTGCCGTTAATTACCGGCTTATTAAGAAATTATTATACAGGCTGTAAGTAACGTTCTAAACGTTCCAGGCGCTCTAAACGTCTTGAACGACTTAAAAGTTTTGAACGTCTCAAACGACTTAAATCTCCTACACGCCTTCGAAAATAACCGCCGACCCTTGTCCCACTCCTACACACATCGTAGCCAGTCCGTACTTGCTTTTTCTCTTTTTCATTTCATGTAGTAATGTGGTTGATATTCTTACTCCACTACAACCTAACGGATGACCAATAGAGATGGCGCCACCATTCACATTTACTTTTTCAAGATCCAGACCAAGGTCATGGATGCAGGCAATGCTTTGAGAAGCGAAAGCCTCATTCAGTTCAACCAGGTCGAGGTCAGCAACGGTTAAGCCTGCACGCTCTAACGCTTTGCGGGTAGCCGGCACAGGGCCAATGCCCATCACCGATGGATCTACTCCGGCAACCGCCATGGCCTTTACTTTTCCTATCGGCTTCAATCCATATTTTTTCACGGCCGATTCACTGGCCAGCAACATCGCGGCTGCACCGTCGTTGATACCGCTGCTATTCCCCGCCGTTACCGTACCATCTTTTTGAAAAGCAGGTTTTAACTGGGCTAGTTTATCCAGCGACGAAAGGCGTGGATGTTCATCTTCTTCGAAGTCGAACATTTCTTTCCCCACCCGTACAGATACCGGTATAATCTCATCCTTCCATTTGCCTGCCGCAAGGGCTGCTGCATATTTCTGCTGGCTTTCCAATGAAAATTCATCTTGTGCATGACGACTGATATTCCATTGGCGAGCCACATTCTCTGCTGTTTCACCCATGGTAAATGGATGATATAAAGCCGACAAAGCCGGGTTGATAAAACGCCATCCCATGGTTGTATCAAAAATCTGCGCCTGCCTGTCAAATGCCGAACTGCTTTTAGGCATCACAAAAGGTGCCCTGCTCATATTCTCTACGCCACAAGCGATCATGATTTCAGCATCGCCACAGGCAATGGTTCGGGCACTGTCCATGATCGACTGAAGCCCGCTGGCACATAACCTGTTCACAGTATTACCCGCAACGGTTACCGGTAACCCGGCCAGCAAAGCCGCCATACGGGCCACGTTGCGGTTGTCTTCGCCGCTTTGATTAGCAGCACCGGCAATTACATCTTCGATGGCATTTACATCGATCGTATCATTTCTTTTGATAAGCGCTTTGATCACAAGGGCCAGGAGATCGTCTGGACGGGTATTCGCCAGGGCTCCGCCATATTTCCCGATGGGTGTTCGCACCGCATCGATCACATAAACTGTTTGCATTTGTTTCGTTTTTGTTTCAGCCGGCTTTAAATCAACCTATATAAAAAAGCTGATTGTCTTTACAGGCTATTTCAATCCATTCATTAAATATGGATGAATTAGCTGCCCGGTTATTCCATTTCGATGCAAGTTAACAGAAATTCCGGTCCCGAAATAGGACTGGATCCTGCATTGATTTAGCCAATAACAGCCTGTTTTGTATCTTTGCCCGATGTCTACGACCAGGAACATACGAGAATACACTTTGCCCGAGCTGAAGGAATACTTTGAATCGATCGGCGACAAAAAATTCAGGGCCATTCAAACCTATGAATGGTTATGGAAGAAAAATGCACGGCATTTTGATGATATGAGCAATCTTTCCCTGGAACTGCGTAAAAAACTGGCAGAAGACTTCACCCTGCAGGCCATTACGGTTGATGTAACCCAAACCAGCAGCGATGGCACCCTTAAATCCCGTTTCAAAACGCATGATGGACATTTACTCGAAGGCGTGATCATCCCTACCGAAAAAAGAAATACCGCCTGCGTTTCTTCCCAGATAGGTTGCAGTCTAAGTTGTTCTTTTTGTGCTACGGGACTGATGGAGCGTAAACGCAACCTCGATTTTGATGAAATATATGACCAGGTTGCTTTGCTGAATGAACAAAGTGAAAAAATATATGGCACCGGCCTCACCAATATTGTATACATGGGCATGGGTGAGCCATTGTTGAATTATAAGAATGTTTTGAAATCGATCGAAAGGATCACAGCCAGTGACAGTATGGCCATGAGCCCTAAACGCATTACCGTGTCTACAGCCGGCGTTTCCAAAATGATCCGCCAGTTGGGCGATGATAAAGTGAGATTTAACCTGGCCTT
>JAKQKY010000479.1 GCA_029560415.1 Bacteroidota bacterium
TACATCCTCCACTTTTAAAGCATTCATTGTAAACAGTTCAATGCCCAAAGCCGGTTCGATGGAATCAATTTTTATTTCAAATAATTTAAACAAATGTTTGGTATTACAGGAAGGCCGGTTGGTACCGATCTCAATGGATACAACTTTCCCATCAACCCGGTATCCTTTAAGCAGGGCGATCCGCAATCCCTTGCCTTCCTGTTGTAAGCGCTTGCACAATACATCCAGCATACGCTGTATCGCTATTTCAATTCCTGTTGCGGTTACAATCGGTTCCAGGCAGGGTAATCTTTCCTGGTATGGTTCAATGGTTTGAAGCGGGGTGATCCATTCTTCTTCATAACCAAGCGCCTGGTTGATCCGTTGTAATAAAACCTGTCCAAAACGCCGCCGCAATGATGGACGGGGTAAATGAATAAAATCTTTTACCTGGCGGAGACCTAATTTTTCTAACCGTTCTGCAATGGCAGGTTCAATACGAAGTGCTGTTGCAGGTAAGGAAAGGAGGGCTTTTGATTGCTGCCCGCTTTCCACAATGGGAGAGCCCTTGCCAAAACGGGCAATAGCCCAGGCGGCACCGATGGTATCTGCAATGCCGATTTTAATATCATAACCAAATTGACGGATGCGTTTATAGATATCTGTTAGATAGTCTTTTTCATCACCCCATAAATGTGCACAGCCTGTAACTTCCAGCAGCAATCCATTGGGCTCATCAACAGCAACAGCGGGTGCAAAGCGGATACACCATTCACCAATACCAGTCAATAATTTGGTAGATAGTCCGGGAATATCATCCAATACCTGCAGCGAAGAAATCACCGCCCTTGCATCTGCCACTACCATGCCCGGGTATACGCCTTCGTTTTCGGCTGCGGTGTTTGATGCAGTGATCAGCATCCTGCCATGATCGGGTGCCGCTAATACAAAGGGGATATCCTTTAAGGCAGACTGGCGACGGATGAACCAATCCGTTTTGAGGTGACGGAACCATATAGATACAAATCGTTGTTGCATATCATCCCGTTTTCTTTTTTTGTATCAATGGAATAGCGATGGCGGTTGAAAGATGCCTGAACCTACCAGCAGAAAATTCCACCTGCCAGGTG
>JAKQKY010000063.1 GCA_029560415.1 Bacteroidota bacterium
TTTTCAAATGCCCGACAGCGTATTGAAAAGTAAAAAGCTGATCAAAGGAAAAGAGTTCTTTGAAGTGGATGCAAACAGCAATTACCTGCTGCAGGTAACGGCAACGGGTACCTCCCCTTTTTACAGGAATATACTTATTGGAGATTCAGCGCTTTCTGTAGTCGTTGAATTATCAAATAAGGTCAATAACCTGGGGAATGTAACAGTGGTATCCCGAAGGCCACTGATCAAGCAGGAAGATGATAAAACGATTGTAGATGCAACTGCCCTGGCCAACAGCAGTACCAACGCTTACGAGGTTTTGGAAAAAACGCCCGGTACCGTGGTAGACCAGGATGGAAATGTATACCTGAGCAGCACAACGCCTGCAACGGTTTTTATCAATGGGAAAGAAATGAAGCTGAGCAGTGCAGATATTGCTTCCCTTTTAAAAAGCCTACCTGCGGGCAGTGTGAGTAAAATAGAAATATTGCGAACACCATCGGCCAAATTTGATGCAGCCAGTTCGGGAGGTATCATCAATATCGTATTGAAAAAAGGTGTTAAACTGGGCAGCAGCGGCAGTGTAAACCTTGCGTATTTCCAGGGCGTGTATGCTACTAAAACAGGTGGTGTCAATATCAACAGGAGTGCCGGTAAACTCACGAGTTACCTTAGTTATCAATTCACCGACCGCAATAATTTTGAAGAACTAAATTCCGATCGAAGCATTGAACGGGACAGTTCGGTTTTAAAACAGCGTGCCTTTACAACTTATCCATCTACCACTCATTATGTAAGTTTTGGTACTGATATGGCGCTGACAAAAAAGTTTACCATCGGCTATGATCTTCGTTTTACAAACACCCGTAACAAAAGCCACGCTGCCAATCCAATCAATATATACAATTATGTAACCGGCGACCTGCTGGCGCAAAATGGTTCCGACATCAGCAATAACAACCGCTCTACTTATATCGGCAATAACATATCAGCCAAATATAAGATCGATTCATTGGGAAGTGAATGGAGTGCCGAAATAGATTATAACTATTACCGGTACACGAATACGCAGCTTTACACAAACTATTTTACCAAGCCGGCAAGTCAATCCGTTTTTGGAGATGGTGATAATAAAAACCAGAAGAATATTTTTGCGGCACAAACAGATCTTACTTTAAAGCTGCCCAAAAAATATACACTGGAAGCCGGATTTAAAATAAATGCCAGCAACAGCAATAACAGTTCAGCCTATTTTAAGGACACGGGAACGGGTACACGCTTTGTTGATGTATTTCAAACCAATTCATTTAAGTATAAAGAACAGATCGCAGCAGCCTACCTGCAGGTTTCTAAAACCTTTAGAGGCTTAACCATTAAACCCGGTGTGCGACTGGAAAACACGAACATCGAAGGCCGACAACTCGTACCCTTTGATACCAGTTTTTCCATCAAGCGCACCGATGTATTTCCATACCTTTATTTAAAACACAAGCTCTTTAAAATGTTCGGCTTCCCACTCATCGGGAATGTCATTTACCGCAAGAGCATCCGCAGGCCCTATTACGAATCACTGAACCCTTATCCGAAATACATTGACCAGTATTTGTTTGATGTGGGCAATCCCAGGCTCAGGCCACAGTTTACCAGCAATTACGAATTCAATGTAACATTTGATGACTTCCCGGTTTTTGCTTTTGGGATTAATGACACAAAAGATATTTTCAGCAATGTGACCTACCAGGATAACACGACCAAGATCGCATACCGCACTTTTGATAACCTCGGGAAAAACAAGGAACTCTATTTCAAGGTTATCGGCGGCATACCACCCGGAGGAAAATATTTCTTTTATGTAGGCGCTCAATACAATTACAATAAATACGAGGGTATTTACCAAAGCCAACCATTGAATTATAGCCGCGGCAGTTATACTTTTTTCATGTATCATGAATTCAAGGCCAGCAAAAAGATGATTTTCAATATGCAAGGATTCATGCGCACCAAAGGATTGCAGAATTTTTATGAACTCAATACATTTGGCGGATTGTTTGTATCAGTAAACAGAAGTATTATGCAGAAAAAAGCAAACATCATCCTTTCGGTAAACGATCTTTTACAAACGAACCGGGTTGGCTTCAGTCTTGACCAGGCAGATCTGCGTGCTACCGGTAAGCGCATCAACGATACCCGCAGGTTAGGTATCACGCTTCGC
>JAKQKY010000496.1 GCA_029560415.1 Bacteroidota bacterium
CACAGGATGTATATTATGATGGCCCCAACCCGGTAAAGGAATTTTACCTATCGATCCTCCTCGATCGTACCAAATGCCAGAATGTGATCATGTACAGTACCGAAGGTGGTATGAACATTGAAGATGTTGCACACGATACACCCGAAAAAATATTTAAAGAATGGGTTCACCCAGGTGGTTTATTGCCCGGCTTCCAGGCCCGCAAAATTGCCTTCAACCTGGGATTGAGCGGTGAAGCATTTAAGAACTGCGTGAAATTTGTCACCAACCTTTATCATGCATATGTTGACCTCGATTGCGGTATGCTCGAGATCAATCCACTTTTCAAAACAAGCGATGATAAGATCATTGCGGTAGATTGTAAAATGAATGTGGATGACAATGCGTTGATGCGTCATGCCGATATCGGTGCTTTGAGAGATCTAAGCGAAGAAGATCCTACTGAAGTAGAAGCCGGACGATATAACCTCAACTTTGTAAAACTGGATGGCAATGTGGGTTGTATGGTGAATGGCGCCGGACTGGCCATGGCCACAATGGATATGATCAAACTCAGTGGCGGCGAGCCTGCCAACTTCCTTGACGTGGGTGGTACGGCCAATGCACAAACGGTAGAAGCCGGTTTCAGAATCATTTTAAAAGATCCGAAAGTAAAAGCCATCCTCATCAATATCTTTGGTGGTATTGTACGTTGCGATCGTGTAGCCCAGGGCGTTATTGATGCTTACCAGAGCATTGGCAACATTGAAATACCAATCATCGTTCGCCTGCAGGGAACCAATGCCGATGTAGCCAAAAAACTGATCGATGAAAGCGGGCTGAAAGTTCAGAGTGCCATTTTGCTTAGCGAAGCGGCTGCGTTGGTGAATAAAGCCGTAGCATAATTATACTATTTATTTTTTGATAGATCCCATCCCGCAACGGATGGGATTTTTTTTATCAGTCTTTACCTTATTCCCCGGCCCTTCATTTTAAAAAGGAGCGACGAAGTAGCAATCATCTTTTTGCTATAATTTGCAGGAAAAATGAACATGCGTTACCGCGATGCCCACATAGAAGATCTTCCGGCGATCGTTGCTATTTATAATTCCACCATTGAAGGCCGCATGGTTACGGCCGATACAGAACCAGTACTCGTAAGTGACAAAGAAGCCTGGTTCTGGCAACACAATACATCACATAGGCCATTGTGGGTTGTTGAAGATGATACCCGCAATATGATCGGATGGATCAGTTTCCAGGATTTTTATGGAAGACCGGCGTACCAGGGCACTGCGGAGATCAGCATCTATATGGCGGAAGCATTCCGGGGACAAGGATTGGGCAGGTTGTTATTACAATACTCAATTGACCAATGTACTTCACTGGGCATTCATACCTTATTGGGTTTTATTTTTGCCCACAATGAACCCAGCCTGAAACTCTTCATGAACCTGGGTTTTGAAGAATGGGCCAACCTGCTTGATATTGCGGTGCTCGATGGCCAATCACGCAGTTTAAAAATTCTAGGCAAAAAAATAAGCTAATAACCATTCATTGTATGGCAGATAAACTTATACTCGATTTTTCTGTTTTCCCCACGATCGAAACGGATAGGCTCTTGCTCCGGGCCATAACCCAGGAAGATGCTGCAGCATTATTTGAATTGAGAACAAATAAGGATGTGTTGATGTTCCTGGATCGTGATCCCATGAAATCCATTGAAGAAACCAGTGAATTTATACAAACCATTCTTGCAGCCCAGGCCAGGAATGAATCCATCGCATGGACGATTACTTTAAAGGATGACCCCGCCATGCTGATTGGCAATATCAGCTTATGGCGCATCATCCCGCAACATTTCAGGGCAGAGGTTGGCTACATGCTTCACCCAAATCACTGGCACAAAGGAATCATGAAAGAAGCGCTGCTGGCAGTCATCCACTATGCATTTCATCAAACAGAGCTTCATAGCCTGGAAGCCAATATCAATCCCGAAAATATTGCATCAGGCTCTTTGTTGAAGAGCTGCGGATTTGTACAGGAAGCCTATTTCAGGGAAAATTATTTTTATAACGGCGTTTTTGGCGACTCCATTATTTTTTCTTTGATAAATACCGTGTCCAGGGTATAGTTTTTTTAACGTATTCTTTTTACTTTACCAGGGATTATCCGGAATTTACCCGGTATCGTTATTCCTATTCATCACCTTCAATTTATCATCATGAACCATCTCGAACAAAGGGTAGCCTCACTTGAAAAAAGTGTAAAATGGTACAGGATCTTTTTTGGCCTTAGCATAACGGCTATGTGTACCCTCACTTTAATGTCGAACTCCGAAAAAAACTTTGTGCCCGACCGTTTACAGGCGAAATCATTCCAGGTAGTTAACGACAACGGCAACGTGGTAGCGGAACTTGGCATAGACAAGGTAAAAGGCAATGGTTTCCTGACAACCTCTACTCCTGGCGGACAAAAACTGATACACCTTTTTACATCTGATGGGGGCGCCGGCGGCATCAATACGTTCGATAGCGACGGTGATGTGATCTTCAAGGTAACCAAAACCTCTGGTGGTGGTGGCTACCTGGGTTTATTCAATAACAATAAAAAAGAGATAGCTGAATTCGGCGTTACAGATAACCAGAGCGGCTACATGCGCATCTGTGATAAGTTTGGCGACAAACTGGCCTGGATAACCTATACCGAAGGTGGTGGCGGCTATTTTGCTTTACTCAATAACAACCAGGAAACCATCCGGTTTTCAACGCCCGATGCAGGAGGAAGGATCGGTCTTTCAAATAAAAGAAATAAACGCATTGCATTCATTGGCACCCAGGATAACCTCGATGGAAATATCACCATCTTTAACAGCAACAGTGAATCATTGGGAAGTATACCCAAATAGATTCTCAAATAAGGTTCAATCATTAAAAAAGGGTTTTACTGTTACGTAAAACCCTTCCTGTTTTATTGTTCTTCTTTTATTTCAATTAAGGAAGCAACACATGGTCAATCACATGTATCACACCGTTGCTTTGATTAACATCTTTGATGGTAACCATGGCCATTCCGCCTGATGCATCTTTCAATACGATCTTACTGCCTTTCATCATGGCCGTTAGTGTACCACCAGAAACAGTAGTTAAGGTTGCCATTCCGTTTCCTTCCTTGATCATTTTTGCCAGTTCTTTCGAAGATACATTTCCCGAAACCACATGGTAAGTTAAAATACCGGTCAGTTTCTTTTTATTTTCTGGTTTTACCAGGTTGTCAACAGTTCCGGCAGGCAATGCATTAAAAGCTTCATTGGTTGGTGCAAATACGGTGAATGGGCCTGCGCCTTGCAATGTTTCAACGAGGTCGGCGGCTTTAACAGCAGCAACAAGCGTTGTATGATCCTTACTGTTTACTGCATTCTGAATAATATTTTTTGATGGATACATGGCAGCACCGCCAACCATGACTGTTTTTTCCATTTGTGCAAAACCGGCATTGGTAAATATTGCCAGGCTGGCCAACAGGAAAAATTGTTTAAGCTTGTTCATAACGTAATTTTAAATGGTTAAAAATTGAATGATATCGTTATGTACGTCGCTTTAAGAAGATTGGATTTTTGAATGGAGATTTTTTTTGAAATGAAATGCAGGCCTGTTGCTTTCTATTGCATACTGATGTAAAAAAAGTGACCGGTTGGTCACTTTGTATTTTAATAATCATTTCCCGCTTTTGGCTTTGGCTTCACGGGATTCTTTTTATCGTCGGCAGGCTTCGTAGCCGGATTTTGTTTAATGTTTTTATTGCTGTCGGCCGGTGATTTTTTAGGTTGCTTATCAGCCGGATCTTTTCCTAACCCATCATCCATATTCGATTCTTCTGTTACAAAATCGTTCGCATCACCGTTACCGATATGTTCTGAAAGACTGTCGCCGCTGTTGGCGATGTTGGCAAAATTAATGTCAGCATAAATGGGATCGTTCTTCAGCTCTGTAGGTTGTTCGAAGTTTTTGATCTTACCATAGTTTAGCTTTTTATCAGCATATACTTTGCTCATAAAGATACCCCACTTTGGTGCCGACATTTCAGCACCACCGCCGTTGTTCTGGTAAATTGGAATAAAGGGATCTTCGCAACCAACCCAGGTACCGGCTAGCAACTCGGGCGTATACCCGATAAACCACCCATCCGTATTATTATTTGTTGTACCTGTTTTGCCGGCTTTATCTACCGGTATCGTGTAGCTGTTGATGCGCCTGGCCGTTCCGAATTCAACAACGCCCTGCATAAGCTTTACCATGGTATAGGCGTCTACCTCACCTATAACCTGTTTGCTTTGAGATATGGGAAATTCCTGCAGCAGGTTGCCGTTCTTATCTTCTATACGGGTTAAAAATACAGGCGTTGTATTGTATCCTTTATTGGGGAACATGGTATAAGATTGCAGCATTTCCAGCATGGGTATTTCTGCTGCACCCAGGGCAATGGAAGGATAAGGCGGGAGCTTGGCTACAATACCGCAAAGCTTCGCAAATTCAATTGTACGCTTAACGCCGATTACGGCCATCAGGTGCCAGGCAGCGCCATTCAACGATTTAGCCAGGCAATAGGCCATGGTACCTCCGCCGGTGCTGATCGTTTTACCACCAAGGGTTAACGGGCCACCGGGAATATATGTTTGCGGTGTATAACCCGCATCCGTAACCGCTAATGTATACAGCAATGGTTTAAATGTAGAACCTACCTGGCGTTTAGCAGTTACGTGATCGAATTTGAACCACTTGAAATTGATACCACCAACCCAGGCCTTGATCTCGCCCGTTCTCGGATCCATGGCCGCAAAAGAAGTTTGCAGGAGTTGCTTGTGATATTTTATCGAATCAAATGGCGTCATCACCGTATCCTTCTCATGCTTTTCATTTCCACGCCAGCTGAATATTTTCATTTTAACCGGCACCTGGAACGATTTGCGTATCTCCTCCGGCTTAATACCATCCTCTTCCATCGTTTTCCAACGTTCGGTATATTTCATAGCTGCTTCAATCACATTGTCGTGCCCAACCCAAAGTTTGGGTCCCTTCCACCTGAAATATTCATCCAGCTTTCGCTGTACCACGGGCATGTGTTCTTCTACCGATTGCTCGGCATATTGCTGCATTTTTGAATCAATGGTAGTATAAATTTTCAACCCGTCACGAAAGAGATTGTATGGGTCACCTGTTTTAGGATTCTTGTGTGTATTGCACCATCCTTTCAACACATCAATGAGTACAGAACGGTAATAAGGAGCAATACCTACATTTTCATCGATCTTTTTATAATTGGTGATAAGAGGTTTTGCTTTTAGTTTATCAGCCTCTGCCTGCGTCAGGTAATGCTGCTTGGTATCCACCATCCTGTCGATAACGGTATTACGGCGATAGATAGACGCTTTAGGATGACGGATGGGATCATAAATAAATCCTTTCAGCATCCCCACCAGCACAGAAGCTTCTTCAATTTTAAGATCGATCGGTTCTTTTTGAAAATAAGTACGGGATGCGTTGCGTATCCCATATACATTACCCCAGGGTGCCCTGTTCAGGTAAAGTGTGATGATCTCTTCCTTGGTAAAATTCCTTTCGAGCTTTACAGCTACGATCCATTCTTTTAATTTCTGCATACCTCTTACCAGTACATTTCCCCTTCCCTGCCCCAGCATCATCTTTGCCAATTGCTGGGTAATGGGGCTACCTCCACCATCGGTTCCTAATTTGATAACGGCCCGGGCAATAGCTTTTGCATCGATACCCGAATGATCATAAAAATACTGGTCCTCAGTTGCTATTAATGCCTTAATGATATTTGGAGATATCTCGTTATATTTTACTTCGCTCCTGTTTTCTGCATAATATTTACCCATGAGCAAACCATCGCTGCTGATGATCTCGCTGGCAAGGTCGGCTTCAGGGTTTT
The DNA here is from genome assembly GCA_029560415.1 of Bacteroidota bacterium. Classification (GTDB taxonomy): domain Bacteria; phylum Bacteroidota; class Bacteroidia; order Chitinophagales; family Chitinophagaceae; genus Ferruginibacter. The sequence goes on from JAKQKY010000496.1 coordinate 5,932, forward strand.
CGAGTTCCTGAACAGAAGGCATTTTACCAAATAAACCGAAATTAATGGCGGTAAGCAGGATCGCAAAAAACGCGAATCCTCCAAAAAAGATGCGCCATAATATTCGAACAGAACGTGACATAGAAATTTTTCAGTTTGTAATTTGAGGTACTGTTCTCTGAACAGGCAAATAAATGTTATTAAAACGTTTTGTACTCCTGACTAAATCAAAAAGCGACGATAGTTATATAAAACTCTTTTAGAATTTTATCTCTTACTTTTTTGCTTCTCCAAAAAAGTAACAAAAAAAGAGCCCCGAAAAAAATTACATCCTTTTTTCGGGAGGGAGCCCTGATTAAGCTTTTGCACTACTGTAGCTTCAAATTCAGTTCCCTGAAAACGAAAGCGAAACAACCTGAATTCGGCAATACGTTTAAATATTTTTTTAGAATTTTCTTGTCTTGTACCTCGTATCCCCGGGTTAAAAAAAAGGAAAACCTCTTACTCAAACATTTAAAGCAAAAATCATACTCTGACCTGAATTATTTCGAGATTTCAAAATCCCATTATAATAACACACCTCTCTTTATTAAAACCTTTCGGGATACTGGGCATGTAACAGGGCCTTGTAAGTATCCAGGTTTTTATTGGTTTTCAATAATTGCAGGTTCTTGTCGGTGATCAGCATAAAGGAATATTTTCCTGCCTGTAGCCACGACACTTCGGAAGGTGCTGCCTTTTTTATCTTATCATAATAAGTAAGGGCTTCCGCTGCATCTGCAAAAGAAGTAAATACCAGCAAGGTTTTATCTGCATCCAACACTTCCTTATTGATCTGTAATTGCTTCTGCGCATACTTTTCCCTGTTATACCTGCTGAATGCATTCTTAGCTTCTCCTACATATACAGGATCAACTTTATTGAGAATCATTACTACGAAGTGCGGTTTGTCGGCCTGCCAGCTATACTCGCCACTTACCATATTAGCAGGCATCTTGATGGCCGAATCAGGTTTTACAGAAATGCTTTTGATCGGTGTGATCACTTTTGGCTCGGCTGCTTTACTAACAGGTTGGGTTATCTGCTGTACAGGTTTATCATCGGCCATGATCACTATATCTTCTGGCACACGCGTTACCTGCAGGCTATCAAGATATGCTTCTATCTGTGCTCTCCTGCCCAACACATCGATCATGGTAGCTGCTTTTGCTTTCAGTGCTGACGTTGGATACAGTTTGATGATATCTTTCAGTACGCCGATCGCCTGGCTGTCTTTACGATCCCTTACATAATACACCGATTCTATATAAAGCAATTGCGGTGTCCAGTAACTATTTCCAAATAAGCTGTCTGCGATCTTTTTTTCTGCGAGTGCCGCTTCAAAATTACCTTCAATGAACAATGCATAAATTGACTCGTATTTACTTGCAGCTTCGGGGTTACTCCTTCCCGTTAGTTCCTGCGCCGGATTATTTGCGATCTTCGAAGCAGCGCTGCCCGCAAACCTGGTATTCAGCAGGTTCTTATAATAATCTGCCTTGGCTGTATTGCCCAGTTTATTGTAACAGTAATACAGGCCCAGGTATACCTCTCCGTTCATCAGGCTATCGGGAAAACGTTGCAGGTAAATATCATAAGTATTGATGGCCTGTTCGTAATCCTGTAATTCATTCTGAAAAAGTTTGGCCAGGGTAACCATGGCTTTTGCCACATTGCCCTTACTACTGTCGAGCGCTTCCTTCGACATTGGCAGGTTGGCCATCATGCCTTCATAGGAAAAATCGAGTGGCCTGGAAATAAAATCACCTTTCTGGGTACTATCGGTAAGCGGTGCATCTATATCTATGTTGGCATTAAGATTCCTGGTAACGGCAGCATCTGCTGCAGCTTTCCTTCTCCAGTTATCTACATTATCCCGTTTGCCCCATTTCGATTTAAATTCATTGAAACCTCTTGATTTGAGGCTGCTGTTATAAAAATACCATTCACCTTTTGAAGGCGCTTCAAACAGGTCTTTCGGCTCTGCATTCTTATCATTAAAAGTAATGAGGGTATTGCCAGTGAAATTATCATCCACTTTCTGCCCGGCTTCTTTTGCATATTTCCTGGCAAGTTTTTTAAGGAAAGCATCTCTTTCGGCAGGCGCCATAGATGCCACCATCTGCAGGCTGTCTTCCCGCTCAATGATACTGATCTGTTGTACGATCTTCGCCAATGTATTCTTCCTGTCGGAAACCATGGATGAATCTTCATGACCCGAAAGTATGGCCATATCAAGACTATCATATGCATTCAATGCATCTTTATAACGGGCCTGGCTATACGCAATATGCCCGAGCTGCAGATAGGCTTTTGTACGGAAGAGTGTATTGCTTTCATTGTATTTCAAGCTTTTCCCGAAATACACAATGCCTTTTGCCGAATCTGGTTTTTGCAAACTCAGCTGGCCGGTTGAATAATAAATAATATCCCTGTATGCCTCGAACTTGTCTTTACGGGCCATTTTCAACAGGTTATCAATGCTCTTATCGAGTTCTTTGATATTACCTGTATTGCGAAACATCTTTGCATCATTAAGCCTGGCATAGATATCCATAACCGGGCTAACGGTATGTTTCGCTGCACTTGCATAAAAATCAGAAGCCTTGTCAAAGCTACCGGTCATTTCATACAACTGACCCAGGAGGTATTCCCACCGGGCTTTATCCTGCTTATCTGCAGCGCTGCTAAGGCCTTTTTCCAGGTGAACAGCAGCACTGTCATATATCTTTTGTTTATAAAACCAATAGGCGTTTACTTCTTCCAGGTCGTTGCGCAAACGCTTGGGCAGATTGGGATCATTCTGTAAAATATTGATGAGCCCTGCCGCTTCTCCGAAAGATTCTTTTTCTATAAATGTGCGGGCAAGCCAGATGAGGGCATCATTGCGACTAGGCGGCTGCGTTACGATCTTTTGCACCAGGTTTCTCTTTTCCTTGTTGGCGATGGATATCACGCTGGAAGTAGCTGCAGTATTGGTTCCTACTATCCTGCTGTCATCTTCATTCTTCTTGCGTGGGAAGAGATTATAATTGATGAACTGGAAGGTCATCATGGCAGAATCCATTTCTTTCCGTAAAAAATATGATTTGCCGATCAGCAGGTACAGGTTATCTACCCAATCGTTGCGAAGATCATGGAGGAGGATGCCCGCCGTAGATTTGTAGATCACCGAATCAAGGTCGGTCTTTTGTGCTGCGGTATTATCCAGTGTATAGGGGTAAAACGGCAGTAGTTTGGAATAATCGTCTTTCTGCGAGATCTTGGCCCTTTCAATGACCGTGTTTATTTTATTATTGGCGTTGAAGTAAAAATTATAATGGGTGATGTTGTTCTGAACGAAATGCCGGAAGCCGGTAAATTTCTTATCGGCTGTTTTCTCGGATCCCAGTTTTTTCTCTTCATATTGTTCGGGCTTTTTTTCTTTTCCAAACGGGTCTAATGTCCAGGTTGGCTGGGCAAATATTTTATCAGAAACAAAGGTCATCAATATGAAAAACGGGATGAAATAAATCGTTCTTCTTTTCATGTATCAAAAAGGTTATATAATGCGGCTAAATATCGGTTTTTTTTGCAATCCGGCAATCAAAATTAAGCGGCTTGCCGGTAACATTTCAATATAAAGCGTATTAATTATGTTAATTATTGCTGCCCGGGCTGATAATTTATCAAAGACTTTATGAATCATTATTGACGCGGGTTTCTTAATTTTAACCGGTAAAACTTATTCATGGGCAAAACAGATGCCAATAACCGATTAAAACGTTTGCGCAATCACTACCGGTTGGTGGTAATGAATGAGGATACCTATGAAGAAGTGGTGAAATTCAAGCTCACCCGGATGAGCGTATATATTGTAATGAGCACTTTGTTTGTTTTGATGGTAGGCTTAACAGTTTCCCTGATCATTTTTACCCCCTTGAAATATTATTTACCCGGTGTTGGATATGGAAGTGTTAAACAAATTAAAGAATATCGCGATTTGAAGATACGCACCGATTCCATGGAACAGGCCCTGATTCACCAGCACACCTATTTCCTCGACCTTCAAAAAGTGCTGCAAGGCAATGTGGTAAAGGTGGATACCACTAAATTGAACCTTCCTAAGGTAGAAAAAAGCGATGATTGAGAATAAAAACATCATAAATACGTTGTAGTAAGTTGAACGTCGTCCATAAAAACACATTCCTTAACTTAAAAAACGATGTTTTATGTTTTTATCAAAATCCAAGTCCGCAACAGATGAACCTGTATTGGGTTCAAACAGTATTATTGGTGCAGGTACCATCATCACCGGGAACATTGAAAGCATTGGTGATATCCGCATCGACGGTACATTAAAAGGCAATCTTACCTGCAAGGCCAAACTCCTGGTGGGGCCGCATGGCATCATTGAAGGAGACGTTTCTGGTCAGCAAGCCAATATCCTGGGCGCCGTGCATGGCAGGATCAAAATGACCGGTTTGCTGCATTTACAAGGTAAAGCAGTGGTAGAAGGTGATATTCATGCGGCGAAATTACAGATTGAAACCACCGTGAAATTCAATGGTAAATGTCATATGGGTGCCAATGTGGTGGAACTGGGCCATAAAAACAGCGGCGAACTGGCAACAGCAGTGAATGAATAAATCGAATAATAACCTGTTATGGAAATATGCAGGCCTGGCCACCCAATTCCTGGTTGGCATAGGCCTGTCTGTTTACCTGGGCATGAAAATGGATGAATGGCTGAAAATATCGATGCCATTAGCAGTTTGGGTTTTACCTTTGCTGGTCATCATTGGGGTCATTGTAAAAATCATACAGGACACCAGCCGAAAAAATTAACTCATTCATGCAACCAATCATTCGCATTCTTTTGCCAGTTATCTTCCTTTTCCTGGCTTTAACTACATTCATTCTTACCTCTTCCCGTTTCCTGGAGCAACTGCACATCGATAAAAATGTATTGCTGGGCGCCAACGTCCTTTTTTTCCTGCTTACGATCGTATCTTTTTTCATCCAGCGCAAGGGGATGTTGAATAAAAATCCGCATGTATTTGTGAGAAGTGTTACCGGTGGTATGTTGGTGAAGATGGTATTCTGCATCCTGGCAGTGATCGGTTATGTATATGCCAGCGGCGATCAATTTAATAAAAGAGGCGTTTTTATTGCCCTGTTCCTGTACCTCGTGTACCTGGCCATAGAAGTGATGGTGGTGATGAAGATGAATAAAAAACACAATGCCTAAAGAACAGGTTCCCTTACTTCAGTTGAAATCGTATATCCCCGAAGAAAGTTTCGAGGATGTATTGTTTTATATACAGCACTACAAAGTACATCTAACGATTACGCGTCAGCGACAAAGCATTTTGGGCGATTACCGCCATGCGCATGAGGGCAAGGCGCATCGCATCAGCATCAATGGCAACCTCAATCAATATAGTTTCCTGATCACCCTCCTGCACGAACTGGCCCATTTGTTTACTTATGAACGATTTGGCCACCGTGTATTTGCACATGGTACCGAATGGAAACAGGAATTTGGAAAGATCCTGTCACAGTTTCTGCTGAAAAAAATATTTCCAGACGACATTGAAGCTGCTTTGTTGCGTACACTAAAAAACCCTGCTGCCAGCAGTTGTGGCGATGAACATTTGTTGCGGGTACTTCGTGCCTATGACCCAAAAAAAGAAGGTCAGTTGGCAGTAGAACAGGTGGCCCCTGGCGCATTGTTTGCGATCAAAGGCGGGCGCATTTTTAAGAAAGGTGAAAAGATCAGGAAAAGGTATAAATGCGTGGAAGTAGCCACGGGTAAATGGTATTTATTTAGTGGGTTGTATGAGGTGAAAGTTGTGGATTAATTAATAATTGATAATTAAGAATTAATAATTAATGGCGTTTTAGAAACCAATCATACGTTGCTTGCATGAAAGCATTGATTCACTAAGTTTGAATAGTATTTAGTCTGTGAAGTAATCAAATATTCAATAATCAATATTCGATAATCAATCTTACTTACCTTGCATCTCCAATCAATTATCCAGCATCCAGCATCCAGCATCCAGCATCCAGCATCCAGCATCCAGCATCCAGCATCCAGCATCCAGCATCCAGCATCCAGCATCCAGCATCCCCCATCATCCTCTCCGCTCCCCAAACCTCAACACATTCCCGTTATTATCTACAATAGAAAATTCTTTCATATTGGGAAATCGTTCCTGGAGTTTTTCGGTTAGACTGACCACCTCAAGCGATGAAAAATAAACAAACAGGTCTTCAATGTTCTGAACGAAAATATAACAGGATTGTTTATTAAATAGTTTTGGATCGGGCTGTTCGGAAAAATGTATTTCGATATTTTCTTTTTGAACCACCAGGTAATTGCCATAGTTGATGGTGTTGAATTTCAATTTGTCTCTATAAAACAAATTTGTTTTTGCAATGTTTAATGCTGGTAGTATAGGTGCAATTTTCTGGAACATAATGGATAAAGTACCTTGGCTTAGGTTCTTGTATACAAAAATCACCTATTTTCGATAATAATTAACAAACAGCCATTTGGGTGAAGAAATAAAATACAGTGAGGAGGAATTAATAAGCCGTTTAAAAGAACGGGAGCAACAGGCATTTTCATATTTATATGATCATTATGCCGGTGCCCTCAATGGGATCATTTGCCGCATGGTAGAAGATCCTCAACTTGCTGAAGATATTTTGCAGGAAGCCTTTCTCAAAGTATGGAACAATTTTGCGCAGTACGACAGCAGTAAGGGCAGGCTGTTTACATGGATGATCAACATCACCCGGAATTTAACCATCGACACATTGCGCAGCAAAGGATACAAAAAGCAGCGCCAAATCTCCAAGGATGAAAATTCCGTAAGTAATTATCATGATAAAAATTTTGGAGCAGATCAATTTGATACCATTGGACTACACAAGCAAGTAGCCAATTTAAAGCCAGAACAACGCAGTATAATCGATTTGGCCTATTTCAATGGCTATACACAAGAAGAAATTTCCAAAGAAATGGGTATTCCGTTAGGCACCGTTAAAACAAGAATGCGGGCCGCTATTGTTGAATTAAGAAAAATGCTGGAATTCAGTTAAGTGAATACAAAAGACATCATATCATCCGGTTTGCTGGAACTCTTTGTTCTGGGCATGACGAACGCACAGGAAACGGCGCAAGTAAGCGAGATGGCTGCGTTATACCCTGAAGTGTTGGCCGAGATACGAGCTATAGAAATGTCTTTACAAAGCTATGCAATGCTTCATGCGGTGCAACCAGCCACTCATATTAAAAAAACCATATTTTCCCGGTTGTCTGCAACCAAAGAACAAAAGACAAACCCGGTGGTGCCGGTAGTTTCTATCAGCCCTTTTTGGAAATATGCAGCTGCTGCTTCTGTTATACTGCTGGTAGGCAGTATCGTTATGAATGTAAATTATTATCGTAGCCTGGAAATTTCTAAATCAGAAAAACAACAGATCGAACAACAGTTGCTAGCCCAGGAGAGGGTGAATGATGAAATGAAAAATAACCTCAGCATCATTCAAAGCAAATACAGTGAGCCTGTATCATTGCATGGCCTGCAAGCCGCTCCTGATGCAGCTGCCAAGATCTTCTGGATGAAAAATACCGGCGAAGTATACATCGATCCAAGTAACCTGCCCGAAGCACCCGAAGGCATGCAATACCAACTCTGGGGCATTGTAGATGGCAAACCCGTAGACGGCGGGCTTATCCTTAAAACCAAGAAAGATAACAAATACCGTATCCTGAAAATGAAAAGTTTTGGTAAGGCAGAAGCCTTTGCGGTAACACTCGAAACAGCCGGTGGAAATCCTACTCCAAAAGGCGACATGTACGTAATGGGTAAAATGTAAGACCCCGATTTTATACTACACAGATCTCGAATTATTTCTTCCTTAAATCATGGCCGGTATTATCAATGGCAATTAAGTTGCATACATTGTTGTAACGAGTGCAAATCACTAAGTATCGGGCATTCCCTATATAGAAAATTCACTACATCCAATTCACTTACATACTACATACATCTGTAGTAATCGAATTAATTTGCATACTGAAATTGTATCAAAGTATTTCTATAATCCACATCTAAAAAAACTGACTTATGAAAAAGATCCTAATCGCCGATGACCATGAAATCATCAGGTCGGGCCTGAACAAATTCATTGAAATGCAATTATCACATTGCCTGGTAGACGAAGCTAGTAATGGTGATGCAGCCTTTCAAAAAATCAAGTACAATGATTACGACCTGGTGATATTGGATGTTAATATGCCCGGCACAGATTCGTTTGGCTTGTTGAGCAATATAATCGCTGTAAAACCAACGGCCAAAGTGCTTATGTTCAGCATGAATGCGGAAGAGATCTATGCTAAAAAATATTTACAGCTCGGCGCTAAGGGTTACCTGAGCAAGGCTGCATCCAATAAAGAGATCGGAACAGCGATCACCAGTATCCTGGATAATAAGAAATACATCAGCGATAACCTGCGGGATGTATTTGCCGATGAAGCCATGGGCAACAAAAAATCAAATCCTTTTGATGAATTATCAAACCGGGAATTTGAGATCGTTCAATACCTCATCCGCGGGCAATCGGTTGGTGAGATCAGTAAACTCTTCAACCTGCATACGTCCACAACGGGAACGCATAAGGCCAGGATCCTGAAAAAACTGAATTGTAAGAACGTAGTAGACATCAACTTACTGGCCACCTTACACAAAGTCGCGATATAAAAAAGTAAAATCCAATGGCATTGTAAAGCAGGAAAAACTTTTCGAATGGCATCCAAACAGAAAATATCCATATTATGCGTACAAGTGATGAAAGCAATAAAACGATCCAATCCATAACAAGATTCAGCGAAACTGCCGGCAGCAACGCCGGTCAACCTTCCGCTGATATTTTTGAAGAGATCCTTGAATCGGTAAGCGAAGGGGTGATGATCGTAAATAATGAAGGAAAGATCATTCATTTCAACAGGAAATTTTCATCCATTTGGGAATTACCCGAAAATCTTTGCATGCCCGAAAATCACGCAGACATCACCGGGTATGTAGCACAACAACTGAACGAACCGATGGTATTTCTTTCACGCATCGAAAGCATACGGGAGCTACCCGATGCCGTTAGTTTTGATATACTGGAAGGCAAGAATGGTTCTATCCTGGAACTTTACACACAACCCCTGCAAATAGAAGGCTTGAATAGCGGGCGTATCTGGAATTTCAGGGATATGACCGACCGGCAGATCGCCCATGAAAAACTTCGCAAGGCCAAGGAACAGTTTAAACTGATCATCAACACGGCCCAGGAAGGCATCTGGGTGGTGGATGAATACAACATTACAACTTTTGTAAACAAGAAAATGGCCGACATGCTGGAATATTCCGTTGAAGAAATGAAAGGTAAAAACGATTTTTCTTTCCTGGATGCCGAAGGCCAGGCTACTTTTGAAAACCTTTTGCAACAAAGGAAATCGGGCATTCATGAAAAAAAGGAACTGGCATTGATCAGTAAATCAGGCAAACGTTACTGGGCCAATTTTTCCATCTCACCGATTGTTGATCACGATGGAATTGTCCGTGGCTCCCTTTCGATGATAACGGATATCAGTAAACGCAAATCGGCTGAAGAAGCGCTCAAACAAAGCGAAACAAAATTCTCCCATGCATTCAACCACGCCCCTATTGGCATCGGCCTCCTTTCGCCGGAAGGCCATTTCCTGAAAGTGAATACCGTTTTATGCAAACTGGTTGGTTATGATGAAAAGGAATTGCTCTGCATGAAGTTCCATGATATTACCCATCCGGAAGACCTGCACGATGACCTTGAAAATGTAAATCTCCTGCTGAAAGGTAGCATCACCGCATACCAGATGGAAAAGCGATACCTGCATCGGTCGGGCAACATCATCAATGTATTACTGGATGTTTCCCTCGTATGTAACGACAACCAGGAACCACTTTATTTCATTTCACAGATCCAGGACATCACCGAAAAAAAGCTGCTCGAAGAAAAAGTTGAGATTGAAAAGATAAACAAGCAAAGGGAAATAACCCGTGCTGTAATAGAATCGCAGGAAAATGAGCGTTCCGAGATCGGCAGGGAACTACACGATAATGTGAACCAGTTATTAGGTACTATCCGGTTATATGTAGATATGGCCATGAATACCAAAGAAGATTTAAAACCATTACTGGAAACTGCCCTGGAATATACACTTTCGGCGATTGAAGAAAACAGGAAACTATCAAAAAAAATGATCACACCCAGGATCAATAGCATGGGATTTGCCGAAACAGTACAGGACATGGCCGAAGATATCATGAAGGCTCACCCCGTAAAGATCATTTTCACTTCCAAATATTTTGATGAAAATAATTACCAGGAAAAATTCAAGGTAAACCTGTTTCGCATCATACAGGAACAGGTAAATAATATTTTAAAACATGCAAAGGCAAGTAAAATAAAGATCAACATCCTTCAAACAGACACAAACTTGTTCGCAACCATCACCGATAATGGTATTGGATTTGATACCAGTTGCCGAAAGAAAGGAATGGGCATTGCCAATATTAACAACCGCACATCCCTATACAACGGTGTTGCAACATTTATTACGGCACCCGGACAAGGTTGTGAACTAAACCTTGCCTTTGTAAGAAGTGCCTGTATACTTACCATCGCCGCCTGATCTATTGATCAGCAGTTAATGCATGAATGGGTTCATTCTGAAAAAACACATGCAGATCTGTTTCAAGTGCTTTGGCAATTTTGCACAAAGTGCGAATGGTAATATTGGTTCGGCCGGCTTCGATCCTCGACATACTGGCCTTTTCAAAATTACACTGGAATGCAAGTTCATGTTGTGTCATGCCTTTCAGAGTCCGTAGTGCCTTGATACGTGCACCAAGATTGGGTAATGTTTGCGTATTGTTCATATTAGTTGGTAATGGCTTTAAATATCATAAAGATATTTTTCAAAATGGTTGCTCTATGTGACAATCGTTACATAACAATATGACTTAGATCATACTCAAAACGAAAAAAACTAAGGGATGTTTAAAAAAGTTAAAAAGATTTCGTATTGTTGAGTTTTATATCAACTTTTGTAAAGTAATGACCCTTTGATCACGATTTTTTCCAAGGTTGCTCATACTTAAACAAGGTGGGTACCTAATGATCATGAAAACAACTGCTACAACCAACAACCCCGAATTACTACATTTCAAAGTATTCACTTTGGTTGGAATAATTTACAGCATTGTTTCTGCCATTTTATATAACCTTGAAACCAACGAGCGATTTCTTTTTATTGAACACTTGTTTGCTGCCGCCTGTTTTGTTGTCAATTATATCACCCTCCAAAAAACAGGGGCTTATAACAGCTCCAGGATTGCCTTTTTGATCATCGCCAATTTGTTGGTTATTTCCCTATTCATTACCGGAGGCTGGAAACATACCGGTTACCTGTGGACCTTTGCTTACCTTCCTTTTGCTTTCTTTTTATCGGGCAGGCAGGAGAACCTGTTTTGGGTATTCCAGTATTTTATTACTTGTGTGATCATTTCATTGCTGGCAGGTTTCCATGTTTTCTCATTACCCTACAGCCAGGCAGAGCTATGGAGTTTTTTATCCGTGCTAGGCGTACTAACCCTTTTTATCTTTCTGTATCACCGGGAAAATACATACCGGAAAGAAAGCTTCCTGGCGCATGCACCTAATTTGTTGGCTGTAGGAGTTGATCCTTTTTTCTGCATCAATGAAAACGGTGATATCTCGGATGTAAATAAAGCCGCCGAAAAAATGACCGGTCTGTCCATTACCGAATTGATAGATCTTCCCTTTGCCAGTTTGTTTGTTGATCCAGGAAAAGCTGAATTGATGATCCGGCAGATCCTGAATGAGGAAATCGTACATAACTATCCACTCTCATTTCATGCAGATGGAAGTAGCGAACGATTTGAACTCATCTTTAACGCCAGTCTGTATGCAGATGAAAAAAATAACAGCCGGAGCATATTCGCTTCTGCAAGGGACATCAGCGAACCTCAAAAACATGCAGATGATCACCTGAAAAAAATTCAGAAAGAGATAATA
>JAKQKY010000499.1 GCA_029560415.1 Bacteroidota bacterium
CATGGTTTTATTGATGGCCTGAAAGTAAAAGAAGCTTTAAAAAAGGAATTGAGAAAAATCACCCCGCATAATTATACAGGTATAAGCCCTTTTAAGTAAATTCATGCCCAGATTCATCTGTACATGAAAAAAACCTTATTCATCTTTCTTCAATGCTTCTGCATTGTTTCATTTGCACAAATTAACCTGACCCAGGGTCTTGTCACGCACCATCCTTTCATGGGTAATGCGAATGACCTCGGACCGAATGCGATAAACGGGACTGTTATAAATGCAACACTCACTACCGACAGGAATGGGACCGCAAACAGTGCATACTATTTTGACGGTTCCTCTTACATAGAGTTACCTTATCATAACAGTTATAATTTTGATCCACAAGGTTCATTCTCCATCTCGGTTTGGGTTTTACCTGATTTAAATAATACATGGCCTGCTCAGGGTATCGTCATCAAAGCTCCTCCAAATTCGGATTTTACCTTATCTGCTTGGAATTATGGTATTTATGTACTCACCTACCATGCGATGTCAGGTTATGCCTATAACCATATACTTAACGGCACCACTTCATTTGTCCAGAATTTATGCTGGTATAATATTATTTCAACTTATAATAATGGCGTCTGGAATCTATATGTAAATGGCCGGCTCGAATCATCGAATACCAGTCAAAACAGATTTATACTGCAAGATGGGTTTTCTAAAATTGCCTTTGGAAAAAAGGGGGAGTCATTCGGAGATTGGTATAAAGGGAAAATGGATGATGTCCGGATTTATAACCGGGTTTTAACCCAGGACGAAATTGACTCTCTTTCGTTTAATGGTACTGGTACACGGGTATCTGATGATATTTCAATCTGTCAGGGCAACAGTGTACAGCTTACTGCTAGCGGAGCAGCCAGTTACTCGTGGTCGCCGGCAGCAGGTCTTTCAGGAACAACCATTGCTAACCCGGTTGCAACCCCCACTTCTACTACACGTTATTATGTGACGGGTACACAGGCATCCGGATGTATTTCTACCGACAATGTGCTCGTAACTGTAAACCCAAAGCCGGTAGTCAGCATTTCTAATGATACACTTGTTTGTGAAAACTCGGCTGTTCAGCTTACGGCAAGCGGTGGAGCCACTTATTTATGGAGTCCCGCGTCCGGCTTAAATAATTCCGGTATCCCCAATCCCTTAGCAACAGCTACCAACACAACCAAATACGTAGTCAATGTGACTTCCGCACAAGGTTGTTCAACTAAAGACTCGGTACTGCTTACCGTCCGCAAGCCTGGACAGTTCACCATCAGCCCTTCTTCCGGGGTTTGCATTAACAATAATTCCTTACAACTAAGTGCTGACGGTGGAGATACTTATGTCTGGACACCGGCAAACTCCTTGGATAACCCAGGCATTGCGAATCCAACCGCCACACCGTTACAAACTACTACATACTCGGTCACCATCAATGATACCGTCTGTGTGCTGACAAATACACTTTCGACCACTTTAACTGTTAATCCGCTTCCGGTGATTAGTGTTTCCAAAACAAATGACATTGATTGCAGTAACAGTAACAGCCAGTTACTTGCATCTGGTGGAGTGCAATATATTTGGGACACAGACCCTACGTTGGACAATATTACAATCATAAATCCGCTTGCGTCTCCTACAGTGGCCACTTTGTACAAAGTCACTGGTACCGATATTAACGGGTGCAGTAACAGGGACAGTATTCAGGTAGAAGTAACCACGAATAATAAAAGCAGTTACCTTATGCCTTCCGCCTTCAGTCCAAACAAAGACGGGCTGAACGATTGCTTTGGCATAAAATACTGGGGAGCGATACTTGAACTTGATTTCAGTATTTATAACCGGTGGGGGCAGTTGGTATTTAAGACAAAAAATCCTGGGTTTTGCTGGGATGGCACAGTGGATGGGATTTTACAGGATCCAGCAGTTTTTGTTTATGTTATTAAAGCAAAGACACAGTGTGGGGACATCTTCAGAAAAGGAACTTTTGCACTGATCAAATAATGAAAAATATATTCCTGATTATAATGCTGATGTTTAATTATGCCTATGGACAACCAGACCTGAAAAGAGGCCTTGTCGCTTATTTTCCTTTCAATGGAAATACTAAAGACGAATCGGGAAATAAACACCACGCAACCCCTTCAAACATCGTATACACATCAGACCGGCATGGAAACTCCGGAAGCGCTTGCTACTTCAATGGCACTAACGCCTTTGCAGAATTACCAAAACACAAAAGTTATAACTTCTCTGACAATAGTAATTTCTCGATTTCAGTCTGGATATCACCGGATGCCGGTAATAAATGGCCTGCCCAGGCCATTATTGTAAAGTCTCCTCCTCATTATGATTTCACACAGTCAGTCTGGGATTATGGAGTTTACCTGTTAAACTACCGCGGCATGTCTGGTTTCGGATATAATCATATACTTAACGGCAAATCAATATTCAACAGCAAAACCTGCTGGTACAATATCATAATCACCTATTCTTCTGGGGTCTGGAAAATGTATATAAATGGACTGGAAGAATCAAGTTCAGCTTACAGGAGAAATACCATTACACATGACCCTGAATCTGTACTTGTATTTGGAAAAAAAGGGGCTTCTGACGGGGATTACTTTAAAGGGAAAATGGACGATGCCCGAATCTATAATCGCATTTTGACAAAAGAAGAAATCAACCTTTTAGCTGCGAACCCCTGTTTCAAACCAGATTGCTCTGTCGAGAAAGTTTCTGCCAATTTCTCTTTTGATATCTCCAATTGCAATAATGCCAACTTTAAACTTCAGGGGCATAATCACCGTTTGTTTTCCGATGTAAAATGGTTTTTTGGTGATGGGAGTAATTCCAGGAAAAAATCCCCAGTCCACTTTTACAAAAAGCCCGGAGCGTACACCGTCAGCGCTATCACCACCAGTAAAAATGGTTGCCTCGACACATTCAGCCGACAGGTCAATATTAAGTTCCTGAAAACAGATTTTGTCGTATCCGAG
>JAKQKY010000500.1 GCA_029560415.1 Bacteroidota bacterium
TGGATCGGGTTTACACAAAACCAGGAGGAGTTAAAAGAGCAAACGGGTATCACAGACACCTGGCTCATACTGGCCAAACAGGTAACAGAAGTGGATAGTATTACCACGGAAAGAAACTGGCTGTATGGTACTAACAGCAACCAGTATGCGCTGGTATTACAATTCATCGTCCGGGGGCAGGGAGGGCAGGTCAGCCTTACACCCGGAATGTATGTACAAGCCGAATTGGTTTTCTTTCCATCGGTGATACCGTTAAGAGCCATTATTAAAAGACAGGTTGCTGCCAGTGAGGTGGCTGCATTTTCGGGTATGGGTCACTGGGAGCAGGTAGTACAGGCAGAAACGGAACTGTGTGCATTGCAGCCTTTGCGTGCAGAACGGCCTTACATTGTGCAGCAATTAACACCAGTGCAATATGATAACCAATGGTGGCTGCAGGATACCGCATTTAATATGATGCCTATAAAGAATCATCATAAAACCATCTGGAAACTGTTATCACTCAGCGGTGGCCGTGCTCTGGATATGGCGGTGATCGGTAAAGGTGAATGGTACGAACCGGTTGGTGTTTGGAATGAGGATGTTTATACCATACTGTAAGCAACATTAATAACATGAGCCTCTTAAAAAACATAACATCCTTTTTCGCACCCGTTTATACAAAACCGGCATACCGTCACAAGCTGGAAACTTTGTATAAAAGCAGGAAAGGTCCTGTGCAGGTACATGGCATTACCAGCCTGCCGGATGAAGACATGTACCCCTATATTGGTAAACTATCCAACCAAACCTGGGCAGCTAAATTGATGAGTGAAAGAAAAGAGGAATGGTTTACCATTTCATTTTTTGGGGAGGTAGTGGAAGAAACCATTATGATGACTGATGACCCGCTGGTGGCCAAAGTAAAAATTAAAACCCGGCTTAATGAAGAGATAGAATTATTTGATTTGGCCTATGATGGTTACGATGCCTTATTTGTTGATCTATATGAGGAAGATAAACTGGAAGAAAGACCCTGCAATAAAAAGTATACAGCAGAAAATGGTGAAACAGCATTCAGGTTGATGATGGTGGTTGAGTATCATCAAGAAACGGAAAGAGAAATAAAGGAGCAACTTCAATCTGAAGGAAAAATTACAGATGATTTTGAAACAGAAATTGATGAGAACCTGGCTTTAAACAATAGCTTTTCCTATATAGCCATTTATGCGTTTGACAAAAAACGGAAAGTGTATAAAATTATTGACGAAGAAACTGCTTAAGCATGCAATCCTGGGATAACATCATCAACACCGCCATGCTCGGCACAGATAAAAAAATGCCGGATAACAGGGATATGCCCGAAGAACTGGCAGGAGCTTTTGCATTGATCCAGTCAAATGAAGTGGCGGACAAAGAGGAAAAATTTCTGCAATCAGCAGCA
>JAKQKY010000001.1 GCA_029560415.1 Bacteroidota bacterium
CTGCCACATACCTTTGGTCACCAGCAATTAGCCTCAACAGGCCCGATATTGCCGAACCAACCGCCATACCAACTGCAACTACTCCTTACCGTGTAATTGGATTCGATGCATATAATTGCTTTAAGGATACCGGTTATGTAACCATTACCGTAGGTCCAAACCCAACTGTTAACATCGGTCCGGATATTCATACCACTACAGGCGCTGTGATCACATTGCATCCCGTTACAACGAACGGGCCAATCGTAAACTGGGATTGGACGCCAGCGAACGGACTGAGCTGCGCTGATTGTGAATCACCTGTAATGACGGTAAAAGGCAATATTGGTTATAGCCTTACAGTAACCAATAGCTTCGGTTGTGTAGCTACCGATAACATCCAGGTGGGTGCCTTCTGCGAAAGTGCACAAACCTTTATACCAAATGCGTTTACGCCTGACGGTGATGGACTGAATGATATCCTGATGGTAAGGGGAACAGGCATCACGGTAAAATCGTTCCGCATATTTAACCGTTGGGGAATACTGGTTTTTGAAAAAATGAACTTTCAGCCCAATGATCCAAAATTTGGCTGGGATGGAAAAGTAAAAGGCGTAGCTGCCAGCCCGGATGTATTTGTATATACTGCGGAAGTAGTTTGCGACAATGGCATTATCAACACCTATAAAGGAAATACGACGATCCTAAAATAACTGTTACCATGAAATCCAATCGAAAAACCCTGCTGCTTATTTTCTTCGTATGCCTGCTGAATATTTCCTTCGGCCAGGACATCAATTTTTCCCAGTTCTATGATATTCCCATGCTCAGGAATCCATCATTGGCTGGAATATTCAACGGAAATGTCCGCGTAACAAGTGCTTACCGCAACCAATGGCAAAGCGTTACCGTTCCATATCGTACGGTTGCATTAGGAGTAGAATTAAAACGCTCCATGGGTGAAAACTCAAATGACTATATCACTTACGGAATTCAACTTACCAATGATATGGCAGGCGATTCAAGGCTAAGCCGAACACAGGTTTTTCCAATGTTCAATTACCATAAATCGCTTAATGAAGAAAAGGGAACTTTCATTTCTGCTGGTTTCATGGGCGGACCGGTGATGCAGCAATTTGATCCATCAAAGCTGAGTTTTGATGACCAGTTTGTTCATGGATCATACAGCGCATCTAATCCTACGGCCCAGACTTTCAGCACGACTAAACGCACTTATTGGGATCCTGCAGTTGGCTTAACGTATAGCAGCACCGCAGGAGAGAATACGAATTTCTATATCGGCACAGGGGTGTTTCATATTACGAAACCTAAAGTGGCCTTTATGGAACAAAATAACAATATTACATTGCTCCCCAAATATGTGTTGAATGCAGGTTTAACAAAACCAACTTCTGATGATAACCGCGTGATTTTATATGGAGATTTTTTCATGCAGGGTGGGAGCAAACAAATGCAGGGTGGAGTCATGTTGAGTCACGACCTTGTAAAAAGAGATGAAGATGATAAGATCAGTATCACCGGTGGAATTTTTTACCGTCATAAAGATGCCATGATGCCGGTTGTAAAACTGGAATATTATAAAACCACCATTGGCATGAGCTATGACATGAATACAAGTAAACTGAAAACAGCATCAGAATATCGTGGTGGATACGAAGTAACGGTATCGTATAAAGCTTTTCGAACCAAGTATACAAGTCCTAAAGACATGATGAGATGCCCAAGGTTCTTCTAAAACCTATCAACCAAATCAAACAACATCGATCACCCAAATTTTACCAATACTAATTGCTTACTTTTTTAAACCAGTTTTATTGAGCTGGTTTTTTTTGTTGTCTGTCTGGAAATCGCATAGCCTTGTCCATCGACATTGATCCTCCGCCTTCTACCAGGAAAAACAACAACATTATCACTACGATAATAGTGAATACCAGGTCTGACTGACCACCGAAAACTCCTTGTTTTGCATGCACAAAAATGATGGCCCCTGTCAATATCGGCAATTGTACCAATACAGCTAATCGGGTTAAAAAACCGGTAATGATCATAAGCCCGCCCAATAGGTGAACCCATGGAATGATGGACTGCAAAATAGAAACACTGCCCGATATCCTTGAACCAGATATCAATTGCCCGATAAGTGCACTGTTTTGAAGGAATTGAATCCCTTTGATAAAGAGGCAAACGCCTAGCCCTGCACGCAGCACGACAATCCAACTGGACTTGTGTTTGTCGCTCAATCCCCGTATTTTACGATGAATAGCCATAACAAGCAATTTGAGCAGATTTATACCATAAAAGGTAACGATTTTCCTTGCCAGTTCCAAACAAACAGCTTTTAAGACATTTTAAGATGTATGGGAAAACGGCAAAAATACCCCGGTTCAATAAAATTTTGTTTACTCAGCAATTTCCCTAACTTCCCATGATGAAACATTTCAAGTTTTATTCCAAAGAAGATATCTTATCCCTCACCAAAGTGCGTAGGTTTGAAACCAAGCTGGGTGAAAGACTTCAATACGTTAAAAAAGAAATTGAATGGCCTCAGACACTTGAGCAATCCACTGCCAAATATGTGTTGGTTGGCATCCCGGAAGACATAGGTGTGAGAGCCAATTATGGAACGGGTGGAGCAGATACTGCCTGGTTGCCATTCCTGAACTCCTTCCTCAATATACAGAGCAATGATTTTTTACCAGGTGACAACATATTATTATTGGGACATTTCGATTTTGGCGACATCAAATACCTGATCGATAACAACGCCTATAACCAGGAAGAACTGATCGATGCTTACCGTCATGCCGTAAACATCATCGATGAAGAAGTGGAAAAAATGCTGAAACAGATCGCTGCCTGCAATAAAATTCCCATTGTTGTTGGTGGAGGTCACAATAACGCATACCCGATCATTAAAGGCGTAGCAAAAGGTTTACACAAGATCGAAAAAATACCGCTGGCACAGATCAATTGTATTAACCTGGATGCACAGGCCGATTTCAGGCCAACAGAAGGACGCCATAGTGGCAATGGTTTTAAGTATGCAGAAGAAGATGGCTTCCTGGGTAAATACTGCGTGATCGGGTTACATGAAAATTATATTCCACAGAATGTGCTGATGGATATACACGAAAACCCATTCATCCAGTACAGTAGTTATGAAGACATTTTCATTCATGAAAAGAAGAACTTCATTCAATCAATTGCCCATGCAACCGGATTTACAGAAGATACGATGACAGGCATTGAACTTGATCTAGATTGTATCGAAAATGTACTTAGCAGTGCATGCACTCCGTCGGGCATTACACACCTGCATGCCAGGCAATACATCAATTTCACCGCCACCGATTCAAAAGTAGCTTACCTGCACATCAGCGAAGGCGCCTGCCGGCTGGTAGATGGAAGGAAAGATGATACAACCGGAAAACTGATCAGTTACCTGGTGAGTGATTTTGTAAAAGCTAACATGCGATGAAGAAAAATGTAAAATATTGAATATAAAATGCAAAATGTAAAAGTGGGGAGCTTTTAAATACCAGCAATCCTTTAAGAAAATAACTTTTACATTTTAAATTCTACATTTTAGATTTTACATTTCATAATTGCGCTGCAATCTCTTTCTCTGTGGCCACGCCATCTTTTCGCCAAACTTCTTTCCCGTTTTTAAATAAGATAAAAACTGGTAATGCGGTCACTTTATATTTTTGCAAAACAGCTTCATCATTTCCACCATCCACTTTCAGCAACATAAATTTTCCAGGATGATTTTTTTGCAAGCTGGCGATCACCGGCTCCATTTGTTTGCAGGGTGGGCACCATTCGGCGCCGAAATCTACCAGCACAGTAGGAGCAGAAGACAATGAACCATTAAAGGCTTCCAGTGTCATCTGTTCACCGGCTTTCTTTCCTTCAAGTGGCTTTCCGGCTGCTTTCCAGGCGTTGGTACCACCGGTAAGTTCGTATACATTTTCAAATCCCATCGACTTCATTTTTTTGGCAGCTGCAGCGCTTCGTCCGCCAGCAAGACAATACACATACACCGGTTTCTTTTTATCAATAAATGTAATGCGACGTTCAAATTCAGCTTGATCATTCCAATCGGCTTGCAGGGAATTTGCAATATGTCCGGATGCATACTCTCCAGGCGTTCTTACATCAAGTACCTGAACAGCATCCGCTTTTTTAATAGCCGTCTCAAAAGCATCAGCATTCAATGCATTGTTCGTTTGTGCCTGGCAGGATATGACCGACAATACAATACAAATCGCTACTAAGCTGCCACATAAATTTTTCATGATCGTTATTTTTTTTTTCAATGTATATTTTTCTAACTGCATTGGCAGTAATTACAAACAGGATAGCCTTCCACCGTCAACCGGTAAATTGATGCCATTGATATATCCCGCAGCCGGTGAACATAAAAATGCAACGGCAGCACCAAACTCGCCGGGCTGGCCAATTCTACCTGCAGGAATTTCGGCTACCAGTTCTTTCATTACTTCATCGGTTGATTTACCTGAATCTGCCGCTTTCTTTTGAATCACATAATCGGCACGAACGGTTTGTGTAAATCCGGGTAAAACATTGTTAACGGTAATGCCAAATGGCCCGAGCTCTGTTGCCAATGTTTTACTCCAGTTGGCTACCGCCGCCCGAATGGTATTGCTCACGCCCAATCCCTGGATGGGTTGCTTTACCGAAGTAGAAATGATATTGATGATGCGACCAAAACCCGCAGTTTTCATGCCTGGTACCAGTGCCTGCACCAACACATGATTGCAAAGCAAGTGATTATTAAAGGCCTGCAGGAATTCTTCTGTTTTCGCATTCATTGCAGCGCCACCGGCCGGTCCGCCCGTATTGTTGACGAGTATTTGTGCCGAGTTGCCTTTTTCGATGTATTGATCCACAACTGCTTTAACCTGGCTTACATCACTAAAATCGGCCACGAGGTATTGATGTTTCTGAGCTTTGCTTACATCCAGTGTTGCCAGGGCCGTTTTTAATTTTTCTTCATTGCGGGCAACCAGGGTCACGTTGGCGCCTAGTAGCGCCAGTTCTACCGCTGAGGCATACCCGAGGCCTTGCGTACTGCCGCAAACAAATGCATTCTTTCCGGTAAGATCTAAATTCATATTATTTATTTAAGTGGATCCGTATTAAATCCGGTTTGTATTTTAAGTTCTTCTATTACGTTAAAAATGATGGGACACATACTATAATGCATGAGCGTACCAAATAACCTTCCCTGGAAATTATCGCGGTGCAAATGTGGGAATTCCCTGCACTCGGTAAACCGGTTCTCATAAATGGTACACATACTGCCCGCTAAAAAATGACAAGGAATAGTGTTCATGATCATTTGTCCCTGC
>JAKQKY010000025.1 GCA_029560415.1 Bacteroidota bacterium
ATAACCTGTCACCATGCTATACCACCGATATCAGGCAGGTGCTTTGTATAAAAAATTAACCTCCCTGTTTCGCCGGCATATATTGCACACTTAAAAATCAATTATGGAATTTGGTATGATCCCGTATGATGGGTTGACAAAAGAAGATTTCGGGTTGCCCGACATGGAACAACCCTATTTACCGGGAAATAAAAACAATGCACCCTTATTCTATTTAGGCTTATCAAAATGGACCTATAAAGAAGAAGAAAAGAAAAAGCATAGCCCGTATCCGCAACCCGGCTCGCTGCCGTTTTATGCTAACCATTTTCACGCGGTAGAATTAAATGCAACCCATTATGAAATTCCTACGGCAGACAAGATCACGAAATGGAGGCAAACGATTGAAGAAAGTAATTTTCAATTTTGTCCGAAATGGTATAAAGGCATTTCACATGCGGGCAAAGTAGATCTGCATAAAACAGGTCTTGCCAAACAGTTTCTCCAGTCGATGGAACCTTTCAAAGAAAAACTTGGTACCGGTTTCCTGCAGGTGCCCGATCAATCGCCTGTTGAAGATGCAGAAGACCTGCTTCGTTTTTTAAGATCATTGCCTGCCCCACTGGATCTGTCGATCGAACTCCGGAATGCAGGCTGGTTTGCGGACCAGGCAAGATTTTCCTCACTGGTAAAATCACTCAATAGCCTGGGAAAAGGATTAGTGATCACCGACTCACCCGGACGAAGAGACGCAGTTCACATGCAGTTATCCAATGCTACGGCTTTCATTCGTTTCAATGCACAGGGCGATCATGAACTCGACTTGTTCAGGATCGATGAATGGAAAAAGACGCTGCGTTCCTGGTACCGGCAGGGCCTGGAAAAATGTTATTTTTTCCTGCATATACATAGTCGTGAGTTTGAAGATGATTTTATCAGTTATGCCCGGCATGAATTAACTTTTTAGGATCGCAATATGTTCAATCCATTATTTCCCTTCACCACAGAAGTACTTTTAGCAACTGTTGCCAGGGGCTGTTATTATTTTGTCCGCAATACTTATCCTCCCGCTTTCGATCATTTCCAGGATCATATCAAAGGCTATTTTCTATTCACACATTACAACGATCTCTCAAAAGCCGAAGCGCATTACAACAGCATAAGCCAGGACCCATACCGCAAATTATACAACTGGCAGGTAGCGGCTGACCAGGAAAAATTACGCATCGCGGCAAATCATCCCGAAGGCTATAAGATCTTTAGCGCTTATTTTTTACCCGATTATAAAAAGCTGGTAACGGCCAATATCAAACAAAAGATCAACCAGTACATATTCCGGTATACAAACTGGAAACCAGGAAGGGGAGAAACAGTACACATTGATTTTTTTTTGCAGTTTGGCGCATTGTACATCAGCCTAGGTTTTGCAGGACAGCAACTAAAAATTACTTTTGAGGAAATAGAACAACAATCCTGATGTGCCACGATCTCTCTTTCAGCGCTAACACCGTAGAGTTCATTCATGAACTGTTGCCCGATATTGTTTTCGACCGTCAGATCGATCTCGACTTCATGCTCACTTCCCACGTATTATCGATGAGTCATAGAAAATGCCTGGTGATCTACGATACTAACGGTACCGAACACCTGAACCTGTTCGAGTGGGGATTGATCGCCAACTATATGAATACGCCCGAGCTGATCAAAAAATACAGGATACAAATGGCCAATGCAAGAAGTGAAACCATCCTGGATAAGAAATCGGCCTGGTACCGGCTGCGGAAACAACGATGCCTGGTAGCTGTAGATGGTATCTACGAACACCGATCCGTAACCGGTATAAAAAACAAGATCCCTTATTATATCAGCCTCAAAAGCGGAGAGCCGCTGCTTTTACCGGGGCTGTATAATTATTCACCAATACCCGATCCGGAAACAGGAGAAATGAAAGGCACGTTCACCATCCTCACCAGGGAGGCCAATGAGCTCATGAAAAAAATTCACAATGAAGGAGCCAATAAACACAGGATGCCGGTATTCATGAATCCGGTTGAAGCAGAGAAATGGATAAAGGCGGATTTGACCGATGAAGAAATTTCGGAACTACTGGCGTATGAAATTCCGCCGGAACAATTAAATGCCTGGCCGGTATACATGATCAGAACCACCAAAGAAAGGCCCGATAAAAAAGAAAAGTATGAACGCTTTGATTACGATAACCTGCCTCCGTTAGGTGTTGATGAATTGAAAAATAAACAACAGG
Source organism: Bacteroidota bacterium (assembly GCA_029560415.1). GTDB lineage: Bacteria > Bacteroidota > Bacteroidia > Chitinophagales > Chitinophagaceae > Ferruginibacter. The sequence continues at coordinate 2,243 of JAKQKY010000025.1, forward strand.
GTTTATTTGATGAGTAAGCATTAGCTAAATCCCTGTGTTTCCAGGAAACAGTATGGATCAATAGACGCGTGAAAATCGATAGCACTTGGGCGTTCTGCCATTTCTAAAGCAAGAATATGCTGGCATTCACGCATCTGCCACAAATAGAGCTTAGCATCAGGGCCCGACATGTAAAAAAGCTCGGGCAAAATATCTTTCAACAGCCCGTTCCAGCAGGCCTCCTTAAATTTTTCTGATTGAGAAAGATTTTTGGCATTTTCACTTCCATCCCTTTCACAGTATTGCCTGCTTGCAAAACCGCTGCCGGATACAAGTATGATTTCCTGTTGTGTAGATTGCTGTGCCATGTTAAAGGGTTTTGTCCCATATATAAGACTCAAAAACGCTCACATGGATATATTTATTATTTGAAAAGTATTGTTAAAGCTCACTTTACGCATTTTATTATAGTCTATTAGTATATTTTCTAAAAAAATATGCAACAGTTCCAAGCCAAAAAAGACACTGCATTGATCCAGCGAGCCTGCGAACAGGTAGAAGGATTTTCCGCCTTTATAAATCGTTTCAAACAAAAAAACTTTTTAAAGGGAAATTCCGAAAGCACCTATAGAAACTACAGCCAGTACCTGGCATCTATTGCGCTTCATTTTAAGAGGTTACCAACTTCCCTAACCATTGAGGAAATTGAAGGCTATCTATATATGGCATTGCAACGGTTTCATACTCCTTCAGAAACGTATTTCAAGCATACCGTAATTTCTCTTCGCCTTGCTTTTAAAATAGAAGGCAATGATGAGATGCGTATAAAGCTTCCTGTTATAAAAAAGAAGAAAAAACTCCCTGTGGTTCTAAGTAAACCGGAGATCACCAATATGTTGAATAAACCAAAGCTGTATAAGCACCGAATCCTCATCGCCTTATTGTATGGCTGTGGCCTGCGATGCTTTGAAGTAAGTAATATTCAAATAGGAGACATTGATTTTCACCGGTCAACCTTACATGTCAGGCAAGGAAAAGGAGGAAGGGACCGGTATCTGCCGCTTGGGAAATTTTTGTGCGAGCATTTGAAATATTATATTAAGATATACAAACCAAAAACATGGTTTTTGTACGGATCAAGTTCGAAGAGTACATCGGAGGTGGACAGGAAATATTCCTCAAGAGGTATTCAATGCGCCATTAAAGAGGCACTGAAATTATGTGGAATCAAAAAGAAGGCTAGTGTGCATACCCTGCGTCATAGTTTTGCGACGCATCTATTGGAGGATGGCCTGGATATTTTATCAATCAAAGACTTGCTTGGTCATGTAAACATAGAAACTACCCTGGTTTATTTACATGTTGCGCAGATCAATAGAAAAAATAAATGCAGTCCTATTGATAATTTGAAGGGCGTTAATATTTCGATGGGCGTACAATATTCAATGGACTTTGGTATGGATGATTAACCTAAATCACTTTCTTCAACATCCAGGTATTTATTACATTCGCTGATGCCTACGATACACTTACTCATAAAGGGAAAGGTGCAGGGTGTCTTTTACCGGGCCAGTGCAAAAAAGAAAGCAGAAGAGCTTGGGGTAACGGGTTGGGTGAAAAATACAGCGGAAGGCCATGTTGAATTGGTTGCCACCGGTAGTGTGGAGACATTGGAAGCTTTTACGGAATGGTGCCGCAAAGGACCTCAAAAGGCCCTTGTTACAGACCTGGTCAGCTTTCCCTGCCAATCAATGCAATTTAATTCCTTTGTCATCCTTCGCTGATGGTTGTTCGACTGATTTTCAGAAAATGCGGCTCAGAACGAAGTTGACACTTCATTATTGTGTATGAACTATAGCATTTAAGTTGTTTATTTATGCCCTAAATTGCTCGTGGCATTAAATTTGCCGCCATAATATGCCCGGCTCAAGACGGGGATATGCGGTATATTCAATTATTATCTGTTTAAACCGCAGCATTTTTAAAAATTTTAAATCAATATCAACTCAATGAAAAAACCTTTTTACACAAAAGGCATGATGCTAGCCATTGCCTTATTCTCCTGCTTATTTTTTTCAACGATTAGCCAGGCTCAAACCGGAAGCTCCCGTGGCATTGTTGCCGCCAAAGTAAATGAACTAAAACAGAAGGGCGCCTTTGGTGAATCAATCCCTTTAGGTAAAATTGCTTATACAGCAGATCGCATAGCCGAAAGAGATGCGGCAAAAATGCTGAAGCAGTTCACATTACTGGATATGCTGTCAACTGCATCAATACTCTCATCGAAGCCATCCTTTCTAAACGTTACCGTTCCAATAGATAATGGAAGAGGCAATCTTCACCTGTTGTTATTCCAACAGGATATCTCGCCCAATGGATTTACACAGTTGAGCAGCAGCGGAACGTCAAAACACGATAAAGGAAACATCATACACTACCGTGGAAGCATAGACGGAGACCTAAACTCTGTGGCCGCCATCAGTATTTCTGAAAATGAAATTGCCGGTATGATCAGCAACAATATTGGAAATTATGTATTGGGAAAACTATCAGATCAATCGGGAAAACACATCATTTACAATGATAAAGACGTAATTGAAACGCCTGTTTTTAATTGTGGAACCAATACCAATATCCCCCAGAGTGCAGGAACATATTTCAAAGGTTCCGAGTCTACCAGCTCTTTAACAACCAAATGCGTTAACTGGTATTGGGAAACAGATCTTGATATATTTAATAATAAAGGGTCTGAAGCCAATGTAAATACATTCATACAAGGCATATTCAACCAGGTTTCTACTTTATATGCCAATGATGGAATCAGCATTACGTTGAAAACATTGTTCATCTGGACTACAACAGATCCATACATTGGCCCCACCACTGGTAATTACCTCGATCAATTCGGCGTAAACAGAACCAGTTTTGATGGTGACATGGCCACCCTGATAGGCTTCCAGGGCGGTGGCGGCGTTGCATGGGTCAACACGCTGTGTAACAGCCTGACAAAATACAGGATGGCGTACGCAGGTATCAGTTCGGGTTTTAACACAGTTCCCAGTTATTCCTGGACAGTAGAAGTGATCACCCATGAACAGGGTCATAACCTCGGATCAAGGCATACTCACGATTGCGCATGGAATGGAAATAATACCAAGATAGATGGTTGCGGTGATGCTGCTGGCTATCCTTCAGGAAGTTGCCCGGTACCATCTCCGGCATTGCCCGTTGGCGGCGGAACTATCATGAGTTATTGTCACCTTACCAGCGCAGGCATCAACTTCAATCTTGGTTTTGGGCCTCAGCCTACAGCACTTATTATAAACAATATTAATAACGCAACCTGCTTAACCAATTGTACTGGTGGATGTTCTACTCCTGCACAACCAGGAACGATCACAGGCAATGCATCTGTTTGCAGCACCAGCTCCCAAACCTATTCAGTAGCTGCCGTACCCGGTGCTACCGGTTATGCATGGACGTTACCTTCTGGTTGGACCGGCACTTCTACAACCAATAGCATTACTGTTACTGCAGGAAGCACATCGGGAAATGTTTCTGTGGCAGCTTCCAATACTTGTGGAAACGGTACCGCCAGAACGCTGGCCGTTACGGCCCTGGTGATCCCGGCACAACCCGGAACCATTTCAGGTAATGCCGCTGTTTGCCCGGCAACCACACAAACCTATTCGGTAACAGCCGTGAATGGCGCTACATCATATACCTGGACTTTACCCAGCGGCTGGGCGGGCAGTTCAACCACCAACAGCATTAACACTACTTCAGGCACAGCTGGAGGAAATATAACGGTAAGGGCTAATGGTAGTTGTGGAAGCGGTACTATTCGGTCACTGGCTGTAGGCATAACAGCTTCATCGCCTGCTCAGCCAGGTACCATTAGCGGATCTGCAACAGTTTGCCCAGGCGCAGTTCAAACCTTTTCTGTTACCGCAGTGGCCGGCGCCAGCAGTTATACCTGGACCGTTCCTGCTGGTTGGGGCGGAAGTTCTACTACTAACTCTATTTCCGTATCTGCAGGAACCACAGCTGGTAATATTACCGTAAAAGCCAACAATGGTTGTGGTAGCAGCACTGCCCGATCACTTGCCGTATCACCGGGAACACTTCCTGCTACTCCCGGCGTAATTACCATTACCGGTGGAGCAGCAACTGTTTGCACCGGCGATAATAGAACCTATACCGTACCGTTAGTATCCGGCCTCACTTATACCTGGGTCGCTCCTACCGGGGCTACGATCACAACCGGCCAGGGAACCAACAGCATTACCATTAACTTCACTGCATCTTTCACCAGCCCCGGCACCCTGAGTGTTTCAGCAAGGAATAGCTGTGGCAATGGTAGCGCAAGAACATTAAGCATTTCTAAAGCCACCCTCGCACGCCCGGCGGCCATCGTAGTTAGCGGCGGCATTGCAAAAGTTTGCCCCGGTGATTCCAGGACCTACAGCACAACCGCTGTTGCCGGAATGACCTACAACTGGGTTGTACCTGCAGGAGCTACAATAACTTCTGGACAAGGATCCTCCAGCATAACGGTGTCGTATACCCCCAATTTTGTCGCCAATGGAACAATGAGCGTAACAGCCAATAATGCATGTGGCACGAGCACGGCCCGTACTTTAACGATTGCCAGAAATGTACTTGGTTCACCAGCTGCTATTACAGGAGCTGCCGGAATCTGTCCCGGTTCAACATCAATCTATACCGCATCTGCTGTTGCAGGAGCTACTTCTTATAACTGGACCTTACCAACCGGCGCTACCATCATTGGGTCTGCAACCGGAAACAGCATAACCATTCAATGGGGAACTAGAGGTGGGAATTTATCAGTAAGGGCAGTGAATGCATGTGGTAATTCCGGATCGCGTTCTTTGGCGATCACAGTGAATTGCACGGCTGGATTTACCTCTGCAGGCAATACAAATACATCTGTAGAAATTTATCCTAATCCCGTATCTGATATTGCAAAATTGAGATTTACTTCTACAGGAAGTACAAACTATACTATTGCTGTTTCAGATATGGCCGGCAGAAAGTTGATCAGTGAAGTATATCGTTCCGTACCGGGTTTAAACATTCATCAACTCAACTTGTCAAGGTTATCTAAAGGCTCTTACCTGGTGACCATTGAAAATGGGTTACATAAACAGGTTCAAAAAATAAACGTTCAGTAATATTTTAAAAAATAAGAAAAGGCCGGCATATGATTGCCGGCTTTTTTATGTACTATACCGAATTTCTACCCGCATTGATAATACCGAATGATGACCTGATCACCAGTTTTTCCAAACCATCCTGGTGATTTTTTTCGATTGGATTTCCCTGGCTATACCGCAATTGCATAATGGCATATTGTTGGATGGTCACCAATGGCAAAATAATGTGTTCCCTGGTGAGGATCGATAATCGGTCTGCAGGATAATCTTCCATAAGCTCCGCTTTTCCTGCTAACATCAACACATATTTTTTTGTCTGCTCAAATTCATCCCGGATCCTGCACCAGATATCGCTGAATTTTTTATCGTTTTCCAGGTGAGCTGTTAAGGGGAAAAAACATTTCAGCATCGACATCTCGCCATTGTCCATAAGCGTTTTAAAGAAAAGGGAATGACTATATAGTTTTTGCAATGCCGGCCATTTGCCACGTTTTTCCATTTCGGCCAGGGCTGAGCCAAGTCCGAAAAAACCGGCGATGTTTTGCTTAAGCTGCGTCCAGGCTCCAACAAAAGGTATTGCCCTTAGATCGTCCAGGTTTTGCAGGCTACTGCGGGTGGCCGGCCGGCTGCCGATATTGGCTTCGGCATAAAAACGCAACGGGCTGATTTCAGTTAAGTAATCAAGGAACTGCGGGTGTTCCTTTAGGTTAGTATATGCATCCAGGCTTATTGTGGCAAGCTCCTGCATCAGCTGTTCTTCCCCTGCTTGCAGGGTAATGCTTTTTTCAGAAAACAATTCATTGAAAATGCCTGCATGCACGAGGCCTTCCATATTATACTGCGCAGAAGCAACCGTTCCAAAATTGGAGCTGATTGTTTGTCCCTGTATGGTCACTTGTATTTCTTTTTGCGCAATATTTTTTCCCATGGATGCATAAAAGCGATTCGTTTTACCACCACCTCTTGAAGGCGGTCCTCCACGCCCATCAAAAAAAACCACATCTATTTGATGCTTTCGGGATAATGCGGTAATCGTTTCTTTTGCTTTATAAATGCTCCAGTTTCCCATCATATATCCGCCATCTTTGGATCCATCCGAAAAGCCCAGCATGATCGTCTGGCGCATATTTCGCATCTTTAGATGCCGGGAATAGGTTTCATCTTCATAAAGTGTTTTCATGATCTGTGAAGCATTGTGCAGATCCTCGATGGTTTCAAAAAGTGGAACGATATCAGCGGTGATGGCGTTTGGCTGCCAGCCACTTAATATAAACAGTCCGTACACTTCCATCACCTGCAAAGCGCTGTTACAATGACTGATGATATAACGGTTACAACCAGCTTCGCCATTTTCTTCCTGGATGGTTTTCATGACCTGTATGCTGCTCAATGTTTCATTAACCATTTCATCTTTTGAAACAATTCTTTCAGAAGATAAAACCGTTCCGAGGAATTTCATTTTCATGTCTGCATCCTGCGACATGTAATTCTTTGCAACAGCAATTCCTTCCTTTGCCATTGATTCCCAAACCTGCGTATGCACTTTGCTGTTCTGCCTGATATCGAGTGTTGCAAAATGCAATCCAAAAACCTGGACCTTATTCAACAGGTTTTCGATCAGGGCTTTAAATAATCCTCCATGCTCGTTTCGCAATATCTGTAGCGCACTATCCAATGACGAGCGGATATCCGTAACCGTTAAGGGTGGTTGAGCACCTGAAGAGAATAGGGCCTGGTATAAACGCTGTTCCAATCCTGCTAAGATATTATCCACACCTTTGAAAGTTAACCTGCGTTTTAGTCTCCTTATTTCCAGGTAATAACAACGGGTAATGGAATTCCTGAGTGCACGGGCAACTTTTATCGTACTGGCACTGGTAACAAATGGATTCCCATCGCGATCACCTCCGGGCCAGAAGCCCAATTGAATCAAGGGATGATCTTCGCTTATCGTTCCGGGAAAGCTCTGCTTCATTGATGAGATGATATTTCCCGCTGCGGTATAAAATACATTTTCTAAAAACCAGGTGAGGCTGATTGCTTCTTCATAAGGTGACGGCTTCTGTTGTTTAAAGAAGGGCGTTTTTCCCAACTGTTGCAGGTAGGTATTTACCAGGGGGGTATCATTTTCTGATAAAGATTTCGATAAGTCATTGATGATGCCCAACACCGTATCGGGATAAAACTGGGTAGGATGTGCCGTTAAGATCAACCTGATGGAAAAGGTTTTAAGTTTTTCCCGAAGCGCCGCTTCCTGTTGTTCCTGTTTCACTTCCAGCTCCAGTTGTTTGAGGGTTCCTGCACCATACATATCATGAACCTGGGTAAATGCCGCATCTTCAAGTGCGTCAAACAAAACGACCTGCCGCTCTATGTATTGAATAAAACGGAAAAGCAGTGAACGTTTTTTCTCATCTGTATCATATTCCGAATTGGTTGCAAAAAAGGTATCAATGATCTCTGTTGGATTTAATTTCTTTCTATATCCTTCTTCACATTGATGCATCAATAGGGAAAGCAGTACACCCGTTTTTTCTATCCGGTGAAAAGGCAGGGAAGTAAAGAGGCTGTTGTATAACTGGTACTTCACCGAAACCAGGTTATTAAATTGCTCCAGATTATTGGTAGGTTGTGTCATAACCGGATCGTTTAAAACGAAGTTAGCATTAGAAATCGCTTGAACGCATGAATTATTCTGCCGGATGTAAATTTCTATCTGTCATTTATCCCGACTTTTTTATTGCAAAAAAAGTATCATCAGCCAAATGGTTTTATCTTTCCCGCTTATTAATACATGCTCATGGAAAATATGATAGAAAAGATCGGGGAGGCTGCTGCCTACCTTCGGTCGATAGGTTTTGCCGACGCTAAAACAGCCATTGTATTGGGTACCGGCCTGGGTTCTTTAACCAGTAAAATGAACATTGAACAACAGGTGGCTTACACTAAAATTCCTCATTTCGTTTCATCCACGGTTGAATTTCATAAGGGTCAATTACTTACCGGAACAGTTGGTGATCATAAGATCATTGTAATGCAGGGACGCTTTCATTATTATGAAGGATACAGCATGCAGGAAATTACGTTTCCGATAAGGGTGATGAAGGCGCTGGGCATTTCTCAATTGTTGTTGAGCAATGCAGCGGGTGGTATGAATAAATTTTTTTCAAAAGGAGATCTTGTACTGATCAATGATCACATCAACCTGTTGCCCGAAAATCCATTGCGGGGCGTAAATGACCCGGCATTTGGAAACAGGTTTGTGGATATGTGCGATCCA
>JAKQKY010000036.1 GCA_029560415.1 Bacteroidota bacterium
AACAATCATTTCGAGCAGGTAACGTTACAGCTTAGCCGAACTCCGTTTCCGTTACCGCAGATGAAGATCAATCCTGCTGTGAAAGATATTTTTGCCTTTTCTTACGAAGACTTTGAATTGCTGAATTACCAGGCGCATGCGGGGATTAAGGCGCCGGTGGCGGTTTAGAAATGTAAAATACTGAATGTAAAATGTAAAATGATGAATGTGGAGTAAAATGTTTGTTACCTTATTTGAATACTTGTAGTATCTTTTTTCTTTCCGAAAAATACCCTTTAAACCTGGGGGTTTTACTTAGATTTGGCCGGGCATCTTTTTTATTTTAGTGTATGCAGAATAAAAAATATGACCTTGAAGACAGGTTGGTAAAGTTTGCCTGTATGTGTATGGATGTTTGTGAGTTGTTGCCTAATAACAGAACAGGGCAGCATTTGCAGTATCAGCTAAGCAGGAGTTCGATTGCGCCCGCCTTATTGTATGGTGAAGTACAGGCAGCCGAGAGTAAAGCAGATTTCATTCATAAAATGAAGATTGCCTTGAAGGAACTCAGAGAAACAAGAGTGAATTTGCGAATAATCATGGAAAAGCCTATTGTTGCGAATCCTAAAATAGATTTAGCATTTAATGAAGTGAATGAATTGATCGCCATATTCACTTCCAGCATTGAAACAGCCAAAAAAAATATTCTCCTTAAATCTGGTAAATAATTTTCTTAAGTCATCTCAAAAAGAAAATTATACAATTTAATATTGGAAAATAGTTGGCACAACATTAGCTCTTAACTTTTACATTCCTTATTTTACATTCAATATTTTACATTCCCTCATGCTCATCAGCCTCGTCGTCGCCGCTTCTACCAACAATGCCATCGGAAAGGATGGTCAATTGCTATGGCATTTACCCAATGATCTCAGGTTTTTTAAGAACATCACCTGGGGGATGACAGTGGTGATGGGGAGGAAAACTTTTGAGTCGGTGAATAAGCCGCTGCCAGGCAGGGTGAATATTGTCATCACTACACAACCGGGCTGGACAGCCGACAATGTGTGGGTTGCAAAAAATTTACCAGGGGCGATATCATTGGCTGAAACAACGCATTGCAAAGAGATTTTTATCATTGGTGGTGGAGAGATTTACAAGCAGAGCATGTCGATCGCCAATCGCATTTATATAACAAGGGTTCATGCCAGCTTTGATGCAGATACTTTTTTCCCGGTCATTGATGAAACGATTTGGAAGCTAACCGACAACAAAGATTTTGCAGCGGATGAAAAGCATCAGTATGCCTATTCTTTCCAGGTTTGGGATAAAATATAAATCGTCAACCGGCCTTTGCTAATTTTGTATTTTCACGTTCTTATTCCAGCACTATTTTGTACAGCACATTTCAACTGGCCCGGAAATATCTTCACTATTATGTTACCGCTGCTAACGGTAAGGGACATGGCATCCATTCGCCATTCGTGTTTTCATTTATAAAAAATATATTGAATGATAAACGACTGGATCCAGGTCATGCAGCATTTGAAGCTTTGCGAAATAAGCTGTTGAAAGATACACGCATGATCGAAGTGGAAGACTTCGGTGCAGGTTCGTCAGTCATTAAAAGCAATAAACGCAAAGTTGGTTCAATGGCAGCCACCTCATTAAAGCCTGCGAGGTTTGCAAAATTATTGCACAGGATGGCGGCTGCTTATCAACCGGCAAAAATGGTGGAATTGGGCACTTCATTCGGCATCACCAGTGCATATATGGCTTCGGGTAACCCGGCAGGAAAGTTGTTTACTTTCGAAGGTGCACCTTCAGTGGCTGAAATGGCAAGGGAACATTTTCGTGCCTTAGGGATCAAAAATATTGAATTATTTGAAGGTGATTTTAATCATACACTGCCGGTTTTCTTAAACAGTAACCAACAGATCGATTTTGTATTTATCGACGGTAATCATCGGAAAGAACCAACGCTGCGTTATTTCAGCAATTTGCTTGAAAATGCAAGCCGGTCATGCGTTTTCGTATTTGATGACATCCATTGGAGCACTGAAATGGAAGAAGCCTGGAAGGAAATACAACAGCATGATCGGGTCATGTTAAGCATCGATCTTTTTTTCATCGGTATCGTTTACATCAACCCGGATTTCAAAGTGAAGCAACATTTCAAAATCAGATTTTAATTTTCACTAACTTCGGTACAATAATTTAAGTATGACTATTGGCCTGCTAAAAGAAACATCTCCCGAAACAAGAGTATCGCTGTTACCCGAACACATCACGCAATTAAAAAAATGGAATGTAGAAGTGCTGGTTGAAAGATCAGCCGGGGAATCGGCATTTGCATCTGATGAAGCATACCAGGCTGCGGGAGCGCAGGTTGTTTCCAGGGAAGATGTACTTCAGCGTTCTACACTGGTTAGTTGTATCCATGCTCCAATAGATTCGGATATGCTTATCTGTAAGGCACAGGTGGTTTTCGGATTATTTCAACCTTTATACTTCGCTTCTCGCATTAAGCAATGGGCAGAAAAAGGGTTTACCGTTTTCAGCATCGACATGTTGCCCCGTACTACCCGTGCACAAAGTATGGATGTATTGAGCAGCCAGGGAAATATAACCGGCTATAAAGCTGTACTGCTGGCGGCAAACCTGTATCCGAAATATTTCCCGATGTTTATGACCGCAGCAGGAACCGTAGCACCCGCGAAATTACTCATATTGGGAGCGGGCGTGGCCGGTTTACAGGCCATTGCCACTGCGAAAAGACTTGGCGCCGTAGTAGAAGTGTTTGACACAAGGCCCGCTGTAAAGGAAGAAGTGATGAGCCTTGGTGCAAAATTCGTGGAAGTGGAAGGTGCAGCTGATGCAGCTAACGCCGGCGGTTATGCGGTAGAGCAATCAGAAGAGTTTATGCAACGGCAAAAAGCGAAGATCGCAGAAAGTGTTGTAAAGGCAGATGTAGTGATCACCACTGCACAGATACCGGGTAAAAAAGCGCCCGTTCTTATCACTGAAGAAATGATCGGCGGTATGAAAAGCGGTTCCGTGATCATTGATGTGGCAGCGGCAACCGGTGGTAATACCAGCTTAACGGTGAATAATGAAACAGTTGTGTACAATGGCGTTAGCATCGTAGGTAATTCAGCATTGCCTGCAGCCATGCCCAGTGATGCCAGCAAATTATTCGGAAAAAATATCATCAACTTTTTACAGTTGATCATTGATAAGGAAGGAAACCTGAACCTGAATTTTGAAGACGACCTGGTTAAGGGAACCTGCGTGGCCAATGCAGGTGCTGTTACCAATGAAAGGATTAAAGCGTTGATCGGGTAGCGGAATAATTTTCAACGGCATAAACGAGAAAACAGATTATGGAAAATATATTACAATGGATTTCTGCCAATCAGCAGGTAATCTATATCGTTATCCTCATGATATTCGTGGGTATTGAAGTGATCGGCCGTGTGCCAAGTGTTTTGCATACTCCGTTGATGAGTGGCGCTAATGCCATTCATGGCGTAGTGATCATCGGGGCCATCATCGTGATGGGGAAAGCCGAAGCTGACAATTACCTGGCGCTTGCTTTGGGTTTCCTGGCGGTGATCCTGGGTACACTCAACGTAGTAGGAGGTTTTGTGGTGACCGACCGGATGCTCGAAATGTTTAAAAGCAAAAAGAAACAATAGATCAAGTAATAAAAGTTCCTGTCTTAAGATGGGTTACATCATTCAGAAGAATTTCCATTTATGAGCGAACATATTCTCACCATCTGTTATTTATTTGCCTCGGTTACTTTTATCCTTGGCCTGAAAATGCTTTCTCATCCGTTATCGGCCCGTAAAGGAAATTTATTGGCGGCACTGGGTATGACCATTGCCATCCTGGCCACTATTTTCCTGTATCGCGATGATGAAACCGGTCAGCACCTGCATAATTATGGCTGGATTTTCGGCGGGTTGCTCATTGGTGCCATCATTGGAACCCTTGCAGCGAAAAAAGTGAAAATGACAGCCATGCCCGAAATGGTTAGTTTGTTCAATGGAATGGGCGGCGCATGTGCTGCACTCATCTCATTGGTAGAATTCAATCATCTGTCGGCAGAGATAACGTTAACGGGTATCACAGAAGGTCATGCTGGCAAGATCGTTATCATCGTATTAGGTCTCATCATTGGTTCGGTATCTTTTGCCGGAAGTATGATCGCCTGGGGGAAGTTGAATGGCAAAGTGAAAGACATGAGTTTTACAGGTCAGAATATACTGAACCTCGCTGTATTGGCCCTGGCCATCGGTTTGGGAGTTTGGCTGGTTGTCCATCCCGATCAACACATTATTGTTTATGTGATCCTGTTTCTGTCTTTATTCTATGGTGTATTTTTTGTGATGCCTATCGGTGGCGCAGACATGCCGGTGGTGATCTCCTTGCTGAATTCATTTACCGGTGTGGCAGCAGCCTGCGGCGGATTTTTATACGACAATAAAGTAATGCTTACCGGCGGTATCCTCGTGGGTGCGGCGGGCACGCTCTTAACGATACTCATGTGTAAGGCCATGAACCGTTCTTTATTAAATGTGTTGATCGGTTCGTTTGGGGGCAACCAGGCAGGTGCCGTCAGTAGTACTTCTTCACAGGGACATTATAAGGAAGTGAGCCTTAGTGACGCAGCCATGCTGATGAGCTTTGCCAATAAAGTGATGATCGTTCCTGGCTACGGTTTAGCGGTTGCACAGGCGCAGCATACCTGTCATGAACTCGAAAAAATCCTTTCTGAAAAAGGGGTTGACGTAAAATATGCCATTCATCCAGTTGCAGGCCGCATGCCAGGACATATGAATGTATTGCTGGCCGAAGCAGATGTGAATTATGAAAAGCTGCTGGAAATGGAACAAGCCAATGATGAATTCAAAACCTGTGATGTGGTATTGATCCTGGGTGCAAATGATGTAGTAAATCCCGCTGCAAAAAAAGATCCCGCTTCACCAATCTATGGTATGCCGATCCTGGAAGTGGAACTGGCCAAGAATGTGATCGTAAATAAACGAAGTATGAAGCCCGGTTATGCGGGAATTGAAAACGATCTGTTCTTTCAACCAAAGACTTCCATGTTGTTCGGGGATGCCAAGAAAGTTTTGCAGGACCTGGTAACAGAAATCAAATCGGTTTAATATTGCCTGTCTGCAAGTTGAATATTGATCATTGAACATCATTCAAAATTTTCATAAAGAAATAACTGCATTTTGCAGCAAGGTTCCTTCACGAGGATACTACCGTAATGGCATAGGCGCCCGTTTTTCAGCCAGGAAAACATGTGTAGTTATAAGTTTCTTATTCATTCTTCCACAGGTAAAAGCTCAGAATATTCTTGCCAATCCAGGGTTTGAAGACATTAATCTTTGTGCCGAGTATCACGCCGATTGCGGAATTGAAGCGTGGTTCAATATACCTGCCAGGCCCACGCTTGTTAAAGGGATCGCCGTGCCAAGGCCGGTTCTCGGTCACAATGTGTTAATGGTGCCGGTAGAAAATATCATTGAAAAACCCCGAAACCGTTCAACGGTATTTACCATGCTTTGCTGCTCTCTTGAAGAAGGTAAAAAATACACCCTTCGTTTCTTTTTAAATACTTCAGGCAGGGAATTTTATAAACTCGGTGTATTATTTATGGAACGGTTACCCGATACATTCGGATTTCACCCAACCGGAGCTGTTCCTTCCATGATCATCGGCAAAGAACATATCATTGATGATTATAAGCAGGGATGGAAAGTGATACAATTTGAATATACAGCCAATGGGGATGAACGATACATGGTACTGGGTAATTTTTCGCAGGAAAAAATGCCATACGAACGAAAAGATATGATGAATTCAGCGGGAGATATTTTTTATTTCATTGACGAAATTTCACTGAAGCCAAATGACCAACAAACTACCTGTGACGAATTCAAGAAAAATATGGAACTGCTCTATGCACAGAATTTACGGCATACCGATTATGTTGTCATCAAAAAAGATACGCCTGTTGCAGCATTAAAACCTGTTTTCATAACCGATACATTAAACATACCTGCCGTTTTTTTTGAAGTGAACAGTTCGATGATCAAGCCTTCTTACAAAGTTGCGTTAGACAGCCTACTGCAGAAAATTGCTGGGCTTAAATTGATAAAAATGGATATTTTCGGGCACACAGATCATACCGGTGATCCGGAAAAAAATCTGTTGCTATCAAAAAACAGGGCAGCTGCGGTGAAGCAATATTTTTTAAATGCATTCCCCCAATTTGAAGGAAAAATATTTTCGGATGGATTGGGCGCAAGTCAGCCCATTGCCAGCAATGCCAGTGCGCAGGGCAGGCAGCAAAACAGGCGTGTAACGGTTATCGTTACCAGCCTGGAAACGAATAAAAAACATTAATTATTACGATTGTCAACAGCATTACCAATAGCATTGCTCAACTCGCTGGAAGGAGTAACGGGATTTGACAGGCAACCTTTTGAAGATGTGCATGCATCAGGCAACCAGGTTGTATCCATCAGGTTGAACCCCGGAAAAGCCGTTATCAGCGATCTTCCTTATCCGGGCCATTCAAAGATTTCGTGGAGCCGGCAGGGTTATTATCTTGATCATCGTCCATCTTTTACCATCGATCCATTATTTCACGCCGGAGCATATTATGTACAGGAAGCCAGCAGCATGTTTATTGAAGAAGCTTTGCGGCAGACTTGCGATTTATCATCCCCTTTAAAAGTATTAGATCTTTGTGCGGCCCCTGGGGGGAAGTCCACTTTACTGCAATCGCTCATATCGGCAGATAGCCTCTTGGTCAGCAATGAAGTGATTAAGACAAGGGTTACCATATTGGCTGAAAACATCAGCAAGTGGGGAAGTGCAAATGTAGTAGTGACCAACAACGATCCAAAGGATTTTCAACGGTTACCCGAATATTTTGATGTGATTGTGGTAGATGCGCCTTGCAGTGGAAGTGGTTTGTTTCGCAAAGACCCGGGCGCTGTGGATGAATGGAGCCTTAACAATGTTGCGCTTTGCAGCCAGCGACAGCAAAGGATCCTGACCGATATATTGCCTTCGCTTAAACCAGGCGGATTATTGCTATATGCCACCTGCTCCTATTCGGAAAGTGAAGATGAATATATCTGCGATCAATTATTGACTGAGCAGAAACATGGTCTCAAAAGTACCAGGCTTGCAAAACAAAATGAGTGGGGGATCGTTGAAACAGTTTCAAAAAAACATAACGCTTACGGCTACCGTTTTTTTCCTGATAAACTTCCCGGGGAAGGATTTTTCCTGTCGGCATTCCGAAAAGATGCCGGTGCCGAAAGTTATGGTCAAAACCAACTAGCCGGTATAAAAAATAAAGCCCTATTGCTAACAAAAGCTGAAGAAGAAGTTGTTCGTCCTTTTGTTTCGGGAGAGACCAATCTTGCTTTTTTTAAGTGGAAAGATGAAACACTGGCCATGCCTTCAAGCCTGTTAAATGAATTGCTTTTATTGCAATCGGTCTTGTACATTAAAAAGGCCGGTGTAACCATCGGAAAGTTGATCAGGCAGGAGTTGTTGCCCGATCATGAATTGGCATTGTC
>JAKQKY010000070.1 GCA_029560415.1 Bacteroidota bacterium
ATTATACCTATG
Source organism: Bacteroidota bacterium (assembly GCA_029560415.1). Lineage (GTDB taxonomy): Bacteria > Bacteroidota > Bacteroidia > Chitinophagales > Chitinophagaceae > Ferruginibacter. The sequence goes on from JAKQKY010000070.1 coordinate 13, forward strand.
CAGTTGCTCAAGAGTATGATGTTGTTATCACCACTCCTGCGGGGTACTTTGACGGATTTGAAACCGTGATGGTGGAAAATGCTGTTGACGTTTCTTCGAGCCTTACGGCTTATGGGGTGGCCAAAACAAGTGATATCCCTGATATTACAGGCCTTGCTACAAAAACCGACATAGAGAATATCGACATCCCGATAGTGGACCTGTCGGATGTAGCCAAAACAACAGAGCTGAAACCTGCCTTCGCTGAAGCCTTACAGGAAGAAAATATAGCTACTTTACAATCAACAGGCGCACAGATAGCTGCCTTTAAATAGTTTAAAGATATGGAAAAGAAACCTAGAACTACTATAAAAACCTACATGACCGGACTTTTTATGCCCTTAACAACACCCAAAGGCCTTCTTGCCGCATTGGTTACCTGGTTTACAACATATTGGGCGCCTATTGGAGCCATAATCGTTGTTGTATTTATTTTTGTCTTTGCCGACTTTGTAACCGGAATCTGGTCGGCTAAGAAACAAAAGATAAAAATTGTAAGCCATACGATGCGCAATAGCGTTACAAAACTTTCGTGCTATATGCTTACCATAATTCTGGCCTTCTTCCTGCAGAAGGAGATAATAAAGTTTTCGTGGTTTGAAGCCGTGAATTTTGCCAGCGCACTGATATGTCTGGCCGAATTTAAGAGCATCCTGGAGAATATGGGCTATATCACAAATTCTACAATTTTTAAAACGGTGTACGAAAAAGTCTCCGGACTTTTTGAAAAAAAACAATGATATGGAAATAATCAATAAACTTGGACAAAAAATAAGCCTTGCAGAATGGCAGGAGTTGTATAATCTTCCTGCCGGAAGTAAGCAGATCGGAAAATTCTTTTCTATTGGCGAACACAGCATCTATGACGAGGGCTTTCTGGCCGCTCCGCTGATCATGGTGCTGGATAAGTACCGGGAGCTAAAAGGCAAACCGGTTGTTATCAATTCTATGTACAGAACACAAAGACACCAGGATAACCTAAACGCTGCCGGCTATCGTACAGCCACCACCAGCCCCCATGTGGCAGGGATGGCTGCCGATGTAGATACCACCAGTGAACGTGATACTTACGACAGCGTATCGCTGCTGGTGAAAGCTGCAAAACAACTCGGCATAAAGATACGCCTGGGATACCATGCTTACCTGGCCGATGGAAATACCTTTATTCACGTTGATGTATGCCCCGAATACTATGCTCCAGGCAAACCTTACTACGGACAGGATCATCCTACACAATGGGAAAGGGCCATCGTATGGTAGCTTACAGGCATAACGACATGAATCCTTTTTGGTTTTTTTTATCAATTATATTACTGATATTATGCTTTTTAATGTTGATTTCTTGAAAAAATACCTCTCATACCTGGTTATTGCAGCGCTTATCGTGATGATAATACTCATGCAGCAGTGCCGCAGGACTCCGGAGCCAGAGGTGATCACTACTGTGATCCACGACACCATCCCAGGCGACAGCATTCCTTATGAAGTACTGCTGCCAAAGCCATATCCCATATATAAAGACACAGGAAGCACCAAGTGGAAGTACAAGGATGTGGATACATGCGCGATCCTTGCTGACTATTATGCTGAGTATTATTACCAGGACACCCTGAAGGACGACACCAGCGCCCTGGTGATCGTAAATGATGTGGTAACCGAAAACCGCCTGCAAAGTCGCAAGCTGACCTTCCAGAACCGGAGGGCAACGGTGATCAATACAACAATCAACAATTATGGTGAGATGCCGGCCCATAAGGTATACATAGGCGCAGGGATTAATAACAGCGCCGTAAATTTTACCCAAAACACATTGGGCCTGACTGCCAATGTTCTTTGGGTTACCAAGAATAGGTGGGCATACGAGGCCGGTTATGATGTTTTTCATAAAAGCTTTGAGTTAACTGC
>JAKQKY010000048.1 GCA_029560415.1 Bacteroidota bacterium
ATGATCCCCATTGGTCGTGGACAAAGGGAATTGGTAATTGGTGACCGCCAGACTGGTAAAACAGCTATTTGTGTAGATACGATCATCAATCAAAAAGAATTTTACGCAGCAGGTAAACCTGTTTATTGCATATATGTGGCGATTGGGCAGAAAGCTTCTACCATTGCTGGTATCATGAAGACACTCGAAGAAAATGGTGCGATGGCATATACCACCATCGTGGCTGCTTCTGCTTCTGATCCTGCTCCATTACAGTTCTACGCTCCATTTGCGGGTGCTGCTATTGGTGAATTCTTCCGTGATACCGGCCGTCCTGCATTGATCATCTATGATGATCTGTCAAAACAGGCGGTGGCTTACCGTGAGGTTTCTCTGTTACTCCGTCGTCCGCCAGGCCGTGAAGCTTATCCTGGTGACGTATTTTACCTGCATAGCCGTTTACTCGAAAGAGCTGCAAAAGTTATTGCAAGGGATGATATTGCCCGCCAGATGAATGATCTTCCAGAATCTATCAAGCACCTGGTAAAAGGTGGTGGTTCATTAACGGCATTGCCGGTTATTGAAACCCAGGCTGGTGACGTATCAGCATATATTCCTACCAACGTGATCTCTATTACTGATGGACAGATCTTCCTCGAAGGTAACCTGTTCAACTCTGGTATCCGTCCTGCCATCAACGTAGGTATTTCGGTTAGCCGTGTGGGTGGTAATGCACAGATCAAATCAATGAAAAAAGTGGCTGGTACACTTAAGCTTGACCAGGCTTTGTACCGTGAGCTGGAAGCCTTCTCTAAATTTGGTGGTGACCTGGATGCGGCTACTAAGAACGTAATTGACAAGGGTGCCAGGAACGTGGAAATATTAAAGCAGGCACAGTACTCACCGTTCTCCGTTGAAAAGCAAGTAGCCATTATTTATTTGGGTACACAAGGTTTGCTGAGAGATGTAGCGGTGAAAAATGTGAAAGCATTTGAAGAGCATTTCTTAATGGAAATGGAAAACAAGCATCCTGAAATACTGGCTGAGTTTAAAAAAGGCAACCTTCCGGAAGATGGGTTAAAGAAAATGACCGAGATGGCGAAAGGAATTATGCCACAGTATAAATAACTTAACTGCGAATTTTATAGATGCGGCTCCAAGTTGGTGCCGCATTTTTTATTTTGTAGAGTATAAAGTACAAGGCTTAGAAACCGGAAAGGAAGGATTATTAGAGAAATTGATTAACGCAAATTTGTTTCAATGAAACTTGATTGTTAAGGGAAGCGTGAAATATGCCTGTTTACTGCTTCTTAACCCAGGCAATGAATCGGTCTTTTGTGAGTAGAGTTGAATGCAGGCGCCCTTTTGTCAATATAAAGTAATAGGAAAGTTTACCTTATAGTTAGCAATTTGATGCAGTCATTATTAATGTTACCGATATTTACGGTTCTTATTACGTGGCTAAAAGAATCACTAGAGGAATTGTTGGCAAAGCATTATCTGGCGCCTTCCTTACTGAGCTTTTTTGTAAAAAGGGTTATTACTCATATAAAATGTTTGTATGAATATAAAGTTCTTCTTTAACCGTATACATTTTTGTTTTTTGGGAATTATCGTGTTAGTACTACTACCAGCACTCACCTTCTGCCAAAACTGCGACATTTTAACCCAAATCAATGGACGAAAAATCATAGCCTGCCCGAATGATTGTACAGGGGTCACTTTTACTATTCCTAATATACAAACTCCTAACGATTATAGAGTGTCGTCTATACCTTATAAGCCGTTTGCGTATACAACGCCTAACCATTTCACTGACATAGAGGATACTCGTACCGGCAGGTTCGGTAATATACATACTTTTTTTTTCCCTTTTTGCTTCTATGATTCAACATATAACAGTTTTGTACTTAGCCCATCTGGATTATTGACTTTTGAATCCGGCATAGCCCAATGCACTAATAACCCAGGTGCTCCATTTCAAATACCTTATGCCCTGCCCAGTTGCGATTTTGCCTGGTACTATCCCAAAGCATCAATATTTGGTTGTTATGCAGTATTAGACCCTTCAAGGGATACACTAAATAATTATTTTGGTAGTCCTCCGGAAAGAAAAATTGAATGGCGTGAGGAAGGGACTGCACCCTGCCGAAGGCTGATTGTAAGTTATTACCATATTGGTTCTCTTTTTGCTCAAAGTTGCAGCTTTACCACGCCTGCCACCTTTCAAATGGTTATGTATGAAAGCACCGGGCTTATAGATGTGTATATTGAAAACTATACCTGTATTAATACTTTTGATAACGGCAATGCTGTTTTGGGCATACAAAACTGGGCAAGGAACAAGGGCATTGCCGCACCGGGCAAAAATGCCACGGTATGGACAGCTAGGGAAGAAGCCTGGCGCTTTACTCCCAGTGGAGGCAACAGCCGTTTTGGGAGTTGCAGGCTATTTACATTAAATGGAAGTTTTGTTGCAGATGCGGATACTGCGGTTGATACAGCAGACAGCAGCCTGCTCAAAGTAAGTTTTAACAATATTTGCCCCGCCGCAGATACCACAAAGTATATAGTGCAGACAAGCTATATTGCCTGCCCAACCGGCAATACCATTACATCCTACGATACCATTACGGTTATTAAAAGACAACTTGACCCGGTTATTACCAACAACAATGGCACCCTTCAAACAGGCAGCTTTACTACTTACCAGTGGCTGCTCGACGGCAACCCGGTACCTAACGCCAACGGGCAAACGCTTAATGCCACTCAAAGCGGTTACTACCAGGTGGCAGTAGCCGACAGCGCTGGTTGCAGGGATACTTCGCAGGCATATAACTATAATATAGTTCCTGTTACACTATCAGGGTTTTCCGCACATTTTGATGGTGTACATGCCAATATACTTAACTGGCAAACAGCCCAGGAAACCAACAGCA
>JAKQKY010000055.1 GCA_029560415.1 Bacteroidota bacterium
AACGCCGATGGTGGAGTATTTGATCCGCTTGTTAAAAAATGATTTTACTCCGGCTACACTCAGCCGTGGGTACAAGCGCAAGACCAAAGGATTTGGTATTGCCGGAGAAAATACCACCGCCCTCGAGATCGGTGATGAGCCCATGCAGTTTCATAAAAAATTTCCAGGTATCACCGTAGCCGTGGGAGAGGAGCGGCTGGTGGCCATTCCGCAGATATTGCAGGACAGGCCGCAGACGGACGTGATCATATTAGACGATGCTTTTCAACACAGGCCGGTAAAAGCCGGTTTAAATATTTTGCTGACGGAACAAAAGGATCTGTATACAAGAGACCTGTTATTGCCAGCTGGTGACCTGCGGGATGTGAGAAGCAGTGCTAAAAGAGCGGAGATCATTATTGTGACCAAATGTAAACCGGGACTGACCGCAACAGAAAAAAATGAACTGCTGGAGGAACTGGATCCTTTGCCGCACCAAACTGTTTATTTTACCGAAATACAATATGGCCGTCCTTATCATTTATTTAGTAAGAAGGAGATCAACTTCACCCATTCTGCGGATATATTATTGGTCTGCGGTATTGCCAACCCTGGTCCGTTAAAAGAATATTTATCCAATAGTGTTCACTCTTACGATATGCTGCGCTATGCAGATCATCATATCTTCGACAGTGATGACCTGAAAGAAATTAAAAAACAGTTTGCCAAAATGCGGTCTTCAGAAAAATTGATTCTGACCACTGAAAAAGATGGAGTGCGGATGAAAAAATTTGAGAGTGAATTGGCGGAGTTTCCATTGTATGTGTTACCGATCCGCCATCATTTTTTATTTGGTGAGGAAGAGAAGTTTAAAAACCAGGTGGTTGATTTTATTCAGAGCTATAATAAAGATAGGAACACGGATTGAGCGGATGAAACGGATGAAACGGATTTGAAGAAGAAGTTGGTAATTATCCGTTCAATCCGTTTGATCCGTATGATCTGCGTTTCTATTGTCTACAACCCCGACTTAATCAACCTCAATTCATCCAGGTTTTGCTGTGCTTCTGCCGTCAATGAGTTTAGCAGCAGGTTGGTCGTCTCAAAAGGATCTATACTGATATGATATAAAAATTCCGTTCCGCTTTGAAGGTGGATCAGTTTGTAATTCGTATTCCTGATCGTGTAACCGTCATTGGTAGTGGAAGCATTGCCAAACTGTTCGCTGTAAGTAAAGGTTCGTTTTTCTGCCGCAGCATTGGTGAACAAGGGTTTGATGCTGATGCCATCATTGTAATTTCCGATGCCTGCAAAAGCAATATCTGCAAAGGTTGCAAACAGATCCGGTGCCTGCACCAGCGCCGTTTCCACCACATTTTTTCTCGTTACATTTTTACCACTTACCAGCAACGGAGTATTGATGCCTCCCTGGAACAAGGTACTCTTGGTGCCGTTTGTTGAAAGGGGCAATTGTGCCACCTGCCCTGGTGTGCCATTATCACCCATGAATACAAAAACGGTATTGGCGCTTTGTTCTTCAGTAAGCGATGCGATCAGCCGGCCGATCTCCCTGTCCATGGCTTCAATAGCGGCCAGGTAATACGTGTATTGATTGGCATTGATCGCTGCCTGGTTATCTGATAAACTTTGATTGCTGATGAGTTGTAATGGAGGCCGGTGAAAAGGCGTATGTGGAGCATTAAAAGCCAACCATAAAAAGAAAGGTTTGCTTTGTTGTTGTATCCAGCTCACCGATTGGTTTACCAAATGTGTGGTGGTATACGTCGTGATATTCTGTTGCGTACCAGCGCTAGTCTGCGTCCAGCTATAATAATTTTGCACCGCACCCATAAAAATGCCGGTATAATAATCCACACCAAAGTTTTCTGGTGCCATTAATTGATTGCCTGCATTCACATGCCATTTACCAATGACCGCTGTTGCATATTTGTCACCCGTGCTGTCATTGATAAATTTTTGTATCACGGTTTCGTTGCTTTGCAGCGTGGCAGTTTGTGGAGCCTGCACGCCACCCACTCCCGTTCTGAATGCATATTTTCCTGTGAGCAGCGATGCCCTCGTTGGTGCACACAATGGATTGACCCAATAATTCGTAAAACTAATTCCGTTCGCTGCCAAAGAATCCAATGTGGGGGTGCTGGCCTTGGTACCATTAATCCCGGGATAATTGCCAAACACATCCCAGCCCATATCATCTGCAATGATAAAAATAATATTGGGTGATGTGGTATTGCAACCATTGTTTTCACCTACACATACATTCACCCCGGGATTGATCGTAGTGGTATGCCCATTTACGTGCAGTGATTTGCAGGTAGCATCAATATCAATGATGATATCAAATGCCAATACAATATCATGGGTACTATCTGGAACCTGGTTCGTATTCCACATCGTCCGGTCACTCCAGAGGCCGGTTCTGAGATTGGTGGTTTGCCCAGAGCCCGCAGCAATAAAAAACATACAGAGTAATACAAGATTTAATTTTTTCAATTGCTTACAGGCTTTTGGAGTTGTCTGTTATCTCGCCACGATCACCCTGTGACTTTCGTTGGTCGTACTGTTGATGATTCTCACCACATAGGTACCAGCATATAAAGTCTCCGTGTTAAAATAAGCGATGGTTTGTCCCTTGTTGATGGTTGTTTGCAGTACCAGTTTACCATCCATGGTATACATCAGTACATTGGTATTTTCTTCCAGCAAACCTTTATACTGTACAGCCACTAAGTCAGACGCAGGATTGGGCAAGAGGTTAAAAGCACTGCTTGTTTTTTTATGTTGCAGTTTGATAATATTTGAATAGGTAAATTTTCCATCCCGGTCCACTTTTTTTATCCGGTAGTACAGTATGCCTGTTGATATATTTTGATCTGTAAATTGATAATCGGATCTTGTTGTTGTATTTCCAGTTGCAGCTACCTGGCCGGCTGTTTCAAAATGCAACCCATCGGTACTGCGTTCAATGATGAAATAGCTGCTGTTGATCTCCGTGCTGGTTTGCCAGTTTAATATTGCTGTTGACTTGTCTATTCTTCCTGCAAAAAATGAAAGATGCACAGGTAACACCACTGGTGTGTAGATAGTAACGGCCTCGGTTATACTCGCCACCTTTCTATTGGCAGATACACCATAAAAAGTTGGACCAACTACATAAGGATAGGCCGAGTTCCAATCCGCATCCACCGTAGCAAAATAGCAATAGATACCATCGGGATAATCGGGTGTTTTACAAATTCTTCCATTATGCACATCCAGGTATTCTTCCTCACCGGGATGCGCAATAAATTCATAATCTTCCCTGAAATAACCCAATGGATAAGTGGCATTCACCGCAGGGCCATTGGTACGGGTGGTAATATTTCTCAACTGGTAACCCGACCTGATCCTTACAATGCCGCCACCTCCATCTGAATTTTTGTAGCCATAAGCGCCATAGATTGGAAAGCCATCATACGCAAAACCGATCAGGGGCGAATGTTGTGTGCTGTCAATGGCATACAATCCATCTGCATCATATAAATTACAAATGGAGGATATCACATCTAAGTCAAGTTTAAACGCAGATGGATTCTGGTGATGATGATAGTTACCCATGGCAGGATGACCTTTGGCACAATCAAAACCCGCACGTTCTGCAACCACGGCATCCCTGTTCCAGGCCTGCGTAGCCATTGGTCCGCCGGGACAGGGTTGACGACCCGGTCCGCCGCATAAGGTCTGTGTATTGTTGTTCCAGGCTACTCCATCCCGATAATCAAATAAGGCTACACCATTGATGAAAATACCAATATTACCACCATTGGTTGCAGTAGGAGTGCCCGTATTTTGCACAGGGTTCAAGGGCATTCTAAAAATTGCATTCTGGTTTGTAGCATTAGATGGGTTGCCATCCTGGAAAGGTCCGGTAGGATATGCAGGTACTCCGGCGGTTTTTATATAAGCGAAGTCGGCAGAATAACTTACTTCCTGGCAATTGACCAAAATGTTATTAGGGATAGTGTTTGGGTTTCCGGCTGAATAGTAAGAACCCGTTTGTGTGGTGTTTTGCAGCCACTTGACAATGGCAGGATTGGTTTGTGCAACACTGTTTAAACCAGCGACCAGGCAAACCAGCAGTAAGTTTTGCTTTCTCATTATTAAAACGCTTTCTTTTTTTCTTGTACGATGTTGGTTCAGGTTTCCTTCGGTGGCGATGATTTTCTTTTAAGTATAGGGATTGGGATATTGGTTAATTTAAATAGTTTATTTACTAATCATCATGCCGCGGTGGTGGCCCTTTTCTCTCGGTAGTAAAATAAAAAGCCAGTTCATGCGTGAGTTCATTAAAAGCTTCCCTTTGTGCCGGCTTACACAATTTTTTTATTTGTGCAAAATGATCATAGTGTACGGTTTCAATTCTTTTTTGCAAGGCACTCAAAAGGTTGGTCAAAGAATCTTTACCTGTAAAGCTGTCCGTTTGTAAGGATTGATACAATTCGTTTTTGGTTTCGCTGATACTGTCTTTCAGCAACCTGATGACTTTTCGGTGGTCTGTTATCAGCAATTCATATTGGGCTACCTGGGCGGTATCAAAATGCAACCGTTCAATGATGATCTTTTTTGGACCTTCTCTTTTTCCAGGCGGCACGGCCTCCATTGGTACAGGTTGTTTTTTAAATAATAAAAAGCCCACAAGAATGGTATTGGTAACCAGCAGGCCAATTACCGCAATGGTTAATAATTTAATCTTACTCATGGTACAAATCATTTGAGGGTGACAGGTCCATTGCATTCACCATATTTTCGACCCCGGTATTTTTAATAACCGGAGCAGCTGATCTTACCAGAATAGCAATATT
>JAKQKY010000059.1 GCA_029560415.1 Bacteroidota bacterium
TTTTTAAGCTGGAGCTTTTCCATCCTTTGTTGGCTGGCCAGGCCCAGGCGATAGCTGATCTCGGTTAAACGCATGTCTGCATTATCCTGCCTAAGCAAAGTCCTGAATTCGGCCCGGCTGGTGAACATCCGGTAGGGCTCATCTGTGCCCTTGTTGATGAGGTCATCTATCAGCACGCCAATATAGGCTTCGCTTCTCTTTAACACCAATGGTTCCTGGTTTATACATGCCTGGTGGGCATTAATTCCTGCCATCAATCCCTGGCAAGCCGCCTCTTCATAGCCTGTTGTACCATTGATCTGCCCTGCAAAAAACAAATGGCTTATGAGCTTTGTCTCCAGGCTAAACTTTAGTTGGGTAGGTGGAAAATAATCGTACTCAATAGCATAACCAGGCCTGAACATTTTACAGTTCTCAAATCCCGGGACCTTTCTAAGTGCTTGTAATTGAACATCTTCTGATAAAGAGGTTGAAAAGCCATTCACATAAATCTCTACGGTATTCCATCCTTCAGGCTCAACAAATAACTGGTGTCTGTCCCGCTCTGCAAACCGGTTGATCTTGTCTTCTATGCTGGGACAATACCTTGGACCAGTTCCCTGGATCCTTCCTTTAAACATCGGACTGGACTCAAACCCGGTTTTTAATATATCGTGAACTTCCTGGCTCGTATAAGTGATCCAGCAACTACGTTGTTCTGAAGCTTTTAATCCTGGTTTCTCTAAATAGCTAAAGCCAACGATCTCTTCATCCCCTTTTTGTTCCTCCATTTTGGAATAGTCGAGGCTCCTGCCATCTATTCTTGGCGGAGTTCCCGTTTTTAAGCGGTTGCTCTCAAACCCAAGTGAAACCAATTGTTCGGTAATACCAGTCGCTGCTTTTTCAGCTACCCGGCCTCCTCCAAAATTCTTTTCCCCTATATGAATGACTCCATTCAGGAATGTGCCATTCGTTAGTACCACTGCTTTCGAATGAATATGATGCCCCAGGCCGGTAACTACTCCTTTAACGATATTTCCTTCGATGATCAATTCCTTGACCATGTCCTGGTAAAAATCAACATTGGGAGTATTCTCCAGCATTTCCCGCCAGGTAGTAGCAAACAACATGCGATCGCTTTGCGCCCTTGGGCTCCACATAGCTGGCCCTTTGGAACGGTTTAGCATCCTGAATTGGATCATACTCTTGTCTGTAACGATTCCACTGTAACCACCCATCGCATCAATTTCTTTTACGATCTGCCCTTTTGCAATCCCCCCCATCGCAGGGTTACAGCTCATCTGGGCAATGGTTTGCATGTTCATGGTAATCAGCAACACCTTGCTGCCCATGTTTGCGGCGGCAGCGGCGGCCTCGCAACCGGCGTGCCCGGCACCCACTACTATTATATCATATTCTGGAAACATCGGGCAAAGGTACTATTCGGACCTTTATTTTCTAATAGATTGTCCCGCTTAGGAAGATTGAGCAAATGTTCCACGTGGAACAAAGAATGCCGGACAGGATTAAAAAGGTAAATGTTCCACGTGGAACAAAAGGGGAAGTGGCGAGAACTATCCTGTGACAGCGAGGCCATATTTAGTCATATAGAAGTCTTCTTTAAGTCGCATTTGAACCTTGTCTCCCCTTTTCTTATCTCCGTAACCACATAAATGTAGACAACCATGAAATATTACCCGGTGAAGCTCCTCTCTGAATGAACAATTAAAACGAACTGAATTCTCCCTAACCGTATCAATGCTAATATATATCTCACCAGTAACCAATTGGGAGTCTGGCTCAGTTAAATCAAATGTGATAATGTCGGTAAAATAATTGTGGTTAAGATAAGATCGGTTTATACCTAGCAGGTAATCATCATCACAGAAAACAAACGATAGTTCTGCCAAGGGTCTTTTCTCAAGCTTAAAAATATCCAGAATAAATAATTTCAACTTGTTCCGATCTTGTAAAGTACAAGACTTTTGAAACTGCCATAAAATCTTTCCCATAGTATTATTTCTCATATCGAAATTAAACAGAACTCTTATAAACTTAATTTTACAGCCTGCAAATTAACGTGTAGCCAGAAGATGTATAAGAAACTGTCAGAAATTCAAATTGGAAAAAAAGTTATCATTAAGTCATTTGAAGATGATGATATCTATTTAAAACTTATGGAAATGGGTTGTGTACCAGGCGAGATCGTTACGGTTGACCAGGTAGCTCCCTTTAAAGATCCAATCTCAATAACCGTTGCCGGATATCGCCTAAGTTTAAGGCTAAACGAAGCCGAAAATATCCTGGTTGAGGAAGTAATATAAATTATATTTATTTTTAATATGAAGATAGGTTTGTATTTCGGCTCTTTCAATCCCATCCATATTGGCCATTTGATCATAGCCAACCACATCAGCCATCATACCGATCTGCAGGAAGTATGGTTCATAGTTTCGCCACAAAACCCTTTTAAAAACTCGCGTACTTTATTAAATGAAAACCATCGGTTAAACCTCGTTAAAACAGCCATTGAAGGAGAAGATACTTTAAGAGCCAGCAATGTTGAATTTAAATTACCCAAACCTTCTTATACCATAAATACCCTCACCTACCTGGCGGAAAAATACCCGAATCACGAATTCGTACTGGTGATGGGAAGCGATGGTTTTGAAAATCTTCCACAGTGGAAAAATGGAGAAAACATTCTAAAAAACTACCCCATCTATATTTACAAACGACCGGGCTTTGAAATTTCAAATACCTTCAATGCAAACATTTCCATTATGGATGCGCCATTGCTGGACATTTCGTCTACCCGTATCCGTGAGCTTATTGCCAAAGGAAAATCTATCCGGTACCTCGTGCCCGATAGTGTTAAAGAGGAAATCGAAAGAAATCATTATTACCGGTCATCTTTAGAAAATCCATCCAAAAAATAAACAGCTTAAAACAATCAACGGTGCCGGGAGTCTGGTATAACGCAAAAGCAAAAAAGTACCCGCTATCACCAGCAGGCTTACAATGCTTGTACTATTGAAATCTTTCAGTGGTATTCCGTGCAATAAGTATAAAGTAGCAGCCCACATAACGCCAACCACAACCGCATTGATGCCTTCCAAAGCACGGTAAACCACAACAAACTTTTTTAAATATTGCCACACAGGAAAGAAGAACAATACCAGCAGTGCACTGGGCAAAAAGATGGCTATCGAACCCAACACACAACCGAGCAGTTGCATGCGATATCCTTCCTTTTGCAATGCCATTCCGCCAGCAAATGATGCTACCGAAAATACCGGGCCGGGAATGGCTCTCACCATTCCATAACCAGTTAGCAGATCTGTCTTGTCAATTTTAATAGCGTTGGGATTCTTTACAATTATTTTCGGCGCCACCGGCCTGGCCACATATTGATCAAGCATCATTGGTAATAAAACGTCACCACCACCAAATACGAAACTTCCAAACCGGTAAAAATTCTCAAAAAGGTTATAGGCCTTCCTGTTAGGCCAATCCTGCTTACGGGCAGTTTCACTCAAAATTCCTGCAATAATAAAAATGACGACAAACAACCAGATATTGGTCCAGCGAATTTGTCGTGGCTTTATATTCTCTCTATCGGGAATCCTTTTGCTGCTGAAGTTTGTAGCGATTCCCCCGCCTATGATCAGCAACGGAAAAACCCAGGGTGTTTTAAATAAGAGATAGGTAACGATCATGGATAGCAGCATGATCACCTGCGTGATCACATTCTTTACAGAAACAGAAAAAGCTTTAATAGCAGCATATAATAAAAAACCAATGGCCATCGGTTGAATAAACCTAAAAAGACTTTCAGTAAGATTTTTATCTGTAAAATAGGTAAGTAAAAAAGAAAGTGCTCCCATTAAAATGCAGGCGGGAAGTATCCAGATAATCAGCGTAAGAACAGCCAGTACGATTCCGCCACGTTTATAACCGATCAGCGTAAGAACTTGTGTACTCGAAGCTCCTGGTAGCAACTGGCAAAAAGAATTGTATTCATACAGTTCTTCTTCAGAAATATACCTGCGCTTATTTACAAACGTTTTAAGCATCATACCCAAATGTCCCTGTGGTCCGCCAAAAGCTGTTAAGGTGTACAGTAAAACCACTTTCAGAAAAGATATATGCCTAAGTAGCGTCAATAGAAAAATATTTCTTACTTAAATAATCATCCTCTATTTCTTGAGACCAATTTCCCGTAACCGTTCGTCAAGATACTCACCTGCGGTAATTTTATCATACATCAAAGGATGTAGTTCATCAACACAACTATCCAGGCATTGCAAATTCATACCGGCTTTTGGATGAAGAAAAAACGGGATGGAAAAACGACTTGTATGCCACAACGATCTGTCGGGATTTACCACCCGGTGTGTTGTACTTCTAAGTTTATTATTGGTTAGTCGCTGCAACATATCCCCCACATTTACCACGATCTGTTCGGGCAAAGAAGTAACAGGAACCCAGGTATCCTGTTTGCTTAATATTTCTAGACCATCCGCTGAAGCTCCTACCAGCAAAGTGATCAGGTTGATGTCTTCATGCTGCTCTGCCCGGATGGCCGATTTTGGCTCATGGGTGATCGGCGGGTAATGAATGGCCCGCAAAATAGAATTGCCATTGTGAACAAACTCATCAAAATAATGCTCTGGCAACTGAAGATATAAAGCAATGGCTTGTAATAAATAGGTGCCGGA
>JAKQKY010000072.1 GCA_029560415.1 Bacteroidota bacterium
CCTGGCAATTACCGGTGAAACTTTCCCTACTAACTGAGGATTGGTCTGCGTAAGGTAAGTGCCGAGAATGGGAGCAGCAGGAAGCCCGAATGCAATGATATTTTCTGCATAAAAATTTTCAATATTCAGGCCTATCAGGGAGAATAGCCCGATGGTTGCTGCGCTCATAATGCCGCCTGCAATTACAATGAGGGCGGTCATAACCAGCAGGTCACCGTTAAACTTTAAATACCCCAGCCGCCTTTCATCGTTATTTTTAAGCCCGCCTGTAAAAGTAAAACCCAAAATAGCCCACAGGAACAAGCCTAAATGAACGCAGGATAAGATTAAAGTATCACTTTTATTATTATCGGGAAGCAAATTGATAAATACAAGGCCCGCGATCATTGCAGCAGCTATCACAACAATTTTTCCGGATGATAGCTTATTTTTCCAGGCAAAGTAAGCCGACAATATCGGGAAGAGGATAAATCCGATGTTACGGGGATAAAAAAACTCGTCAGTAATATTGAAAATGTCGGGAATCCTTGCAATAAAACCAGCCACAAGAGCAGCAGATATCACCATAATCAGATCTCCGCCCGTGCCCCAGCTAACTTCATCGGTTTCGTAATTAAGTCTCTCATGCCAGAAATCGGCAAGGTCATTGCCTTTCAGCTCGGGATACAGTGTTCCAAACTCACGTTTAAACTGGACTTTATTTGATCTGTAAAGCTTTTCCAGTTGCCTTGAGTCATTCACGTTTTGGAGAATTTCGTTCTTCATAGATAGGTTGTTAATTGATTTTCTGAATGCTGCTGATCTCTTTCAGGGTGCAAGGTACAAAAGTACTTTGAAAAACAAAGCACTTTTGTATATATTTTTTAAAACAAAATTTTCCTGCCCTTCAGCAGGGTATTTTTTGGATAAATAAAATACTCCAACCCTGTTTTCTTTCTACCATTTTGGCATGATGAGTGGCGCAAAGGGGTTTATGAGGGATTGATGTGCCCCGGAGTCCTTTATTTTGAATACACAGCACGGTTTATAGTGGTTGTGTTTGTAAATGAATGTACCAGGATTGAATGCTCAATCAGCCGGATGCACCACCGAAGGCGGCAGCGAGCCGGATGGTTCTTTCTGCCTTAATTTGTTCCAAAAAGAAATGATCGTGTGACACAACGATTAATGTCCCCCTGTACTCATTGATGGCGGCAGTTAATATTTCAATGTTTTGAAGGTCAAGGTTATTGGTGGGCTCATCCAGTATAATCATATCGGGCGATTGATTGCCCAAAGTGAGGCAGCAAAGCATTAAACGCATTTTCTCTCCACCGCTAAGGGTGCCGCATGGTTTATCCCAATCTTCTTTTGTAAAAAGAAAGCGGCTGAGCCTGATCTTAATTTCGTGTTCCTGCAAAGCCGAAATATTAAATTGTTCGGCCTGTTCGTAAACCTTGAGGTGGTTATCAATAAGCGAATAATCCTGGTCAATGTAAACGGCATTAATTTCGGCCCTGTAAACCGTTCCGGCAAGTGGTTGTAAGTTACCCAAAATAATTTTGATCAGGGTGGTTTTGCCTGAACCATTCAATCCTGCCAATACAATCCTTTCTCCGCTGTTAATGTGTACATCAAGGTTTTGGTTCCAGATAAATTGATTGTTGTAGCCGAAATTGATATTTGTTGCGGTAAATAATATTTTTCCATTGTGCAGGGTGGATTGGTCGAACCCGAATTTCATCTTGTCAATATCGGGTAATGCCGAACGCAGTTCATTTAGTTCCGCTGAAATACCCTCAATCTTTTCGGTGTGTACACCCTTCATTTTTGATGTGCTGTATTCTGCATTATTCCTTAAAGTATTCATCATTATTTTGGCAACACCTGCTTTTTCCTGTTTCTTTTTACCGCGGGCATCCGACCGTTGCTTTCTTTCCATCGTTTCACGCTCTTTTTCCCTTGCCTTTCTCAAGGCCTTTTCCTTACTAAAAAGATTTTGGGATAATGCATTTTTTTCAACCTGCTTTTGTTCTGCGTAAAAATCATAGTTTCCACCATAAACGGCAATGCCGGATTTGGTTAGTTCACAAACTGTATCAGTTAGGTTCAATAACTTTCTGTCGTGGCTTACCACGATCAAAGTAACTTGCTCCGACCGGATGAATTCATACAATAATCGTCTGCCTGATGTGTCGAGATGATTGCTTGGTTCGTCAAGCAAAA
>JAKQKY010000119.1 GCA_029560415.1 Bacteroidota bacterium
CAGCGGAGATTGTGTGAATGGAATCACGAATAGAATATATGTACAGCTTTCTGCCCCTCTTCAAACCCAGGGAAATTTCAGCATCAATTTACAGGTCGGGCACGACGGCAACAGCATCATTGATGAATGCGGCCAGGAAACCCCGGCCGGTGCAGCACTCCCCTTCTCTGTAAAAGATACGGTAAATGCTGATTTCGGTTACCGTATATCGTTAGGATGTACTTACGACACCGTACATTATTCCCATACACAACAGAATGGCATCAATCAATGGTTATGGAATTTTGACAACCAACAATTCAGCACCGCACAAAACCCGGTGATCGTATATGATGTATTCGGCATGAAACAAGCCACCCTGATCGTGACAAATGGTTTTTGCAGCGATACCGCAACCAGAGAAGTATTCCTGAGAAATACCCTGGTAGCCGCATTCGATGCTACCAGGCTGGTTTGCCCTGGTGATCCCGCTGTTTTCAGGGATGTGAGCATCGGCGATATCAGGAAATGGAGCTGGGATTTTGGCAATGGCAATACGAGTGTAGTTAAAGTACCCCCGGTACAAACTTATCCAACCACCCGCAGCGATTATACCGTACCAATCAGGCTTGAAGTGGAAAATGATATTGGCTGTAAAGACACCATTGTTCAGAACATCACCATACTCTGGAACTGTTATATTGCTGTTCCATCTGCATTTACCCCCAACCGTGATGGACTCAACGATTTTTTATACCCGCTGAATGCTTATAAAGCCACCAAACTTCAATTTAGTGTGTACAATCGGTTTGGACAACGCGTTTTCTTTACCAGCGACTGGACCAAAAAATGGGATGGAAGCTTTAAAGGACAACCAGCCGATCCGGGAACCTATGTGTGGGTGTTATCTTATACGAACAATGAAACCCAGCAAAAAGTAGATCAAAAAGGCTATAGCGTATTGATCAGGTAGCTTCATTAATTGTTCTATCCGACTCTACTTTGTAATCGTACCATTAATTCTTTACTACGCAGCTTGGCGGCAATTTCATAAGTTTGCAGCAAATCTTTCCGCATGGAACACAAACCGGTTTATTACGGCGAATATTTACAACTCGATAAGATCATTGACGCTCAACATCCCGTTAGTTTTGAAAAGGGAAATGAACCCGCTCATGATGAAATGCTGTTCATCATTATTCACCAGGCATATGAACTCTGGTTCAAGCAGATATTGTTTGAAGTGAATTCTGTGGTGGAGATGATGAGTAAACCTTCCCTGGACGATAATTCCAACGAATTACAAACCATCGTGCACCGGCTGAAACGCGTGACCACGATATTAAAAGTACTCGTGCAGCAGATCGATATACTGGAAACCATGACCCCGATGGATTTTCTCGATTTCAGGGACATGCTTCGGCCGGCATCTGGATTTCAAAGCTGGCAATTCAAGATCCTGGAGGCAAGGCTGGGGTTAAAATTTGATCAACGCCATGGACAGGAATATTATATCTCTCAACTTAAAAAAGAAGATATAGAGATCATCAAAAAAGCCGAGGCAAATCCATCTATAATTCAACTGGTGAATGGCTGGCTGGAGCGTATGCCTTTCCTGCACGATGCAAGGATTTGGAACAACGACCGGGATGATCAAACAGAAAATTCAATTCATCCATTCTGGTCTGATTACGAAAACATCTATGCACAAAGTCTTTCAGACGCAGAAAAAAAGAATGTAGAGCATTTTAAACAACATTTTTTTGACGAAGCTCATAATCCCGATCGCTCGTTGAGCCCGGCTGCCTGCCGTTCTGCTCTGTTTATCATGTTATACCGTGGCTACCCGATGCTGGAACTGCCCTTTCAATTATTGGATACTTTACTGGAGATCGACAATCAACTCGGCAGTTGGCGTTACCGCCACATCAACATGGTACGTCGCATGATCGGCACACGCATTGGAACCGGGGGAAGTACCGGTGCCGGCTACCTGCAGGGAGCCATGGATAAGCATTATATCTTTAAAGAAATATCACAGCTTAACAGCTTTTTGATTGACAGGCGGAAGCTGCCTGTGTTGCCAAAAGAATTGACAGAAAAACTGGGCTACCATTTTTGAGTATCTCTAAATGCTAACCGTCACAAACAAACGATTTTAAACCAGTTCTGTTAATTTATCTACTACCTGGTCGATCTCTTCTTTTGTATTGTGTTTGGAGAAGCTAAAGCGAACTGCTATCTGGTTGGGATTATTATTGATGGCCCTGATCACATGACTTCCCAATTCGGCACCCGATGTACAGGCGCTGCCACCACTGGCGCAGATATTGTTTATATCGAGATTGAATAAGATCATTTCAGACTTCTCTGTTTTTGGGAAACTCGCATTAAGCACTGTATACAGGCTTTCTCCAAACACATCACCATTAAAAGTAATGCCTTTTATTTTTTGCTTCAATGCATCATACATGTAATGCTTTAGTGAACCGATGTAAGCACTGTCTTTCTCATAATTTTCTGTAGCCAGCTCCAATGCCCTGGCAAAACCAACCACGCCATAAATATTTTCTGTCCCGGCCCGCATATTTCTTTCCTGCGAACCGCCATAAAGAAATGGCTTGATCCGGACGTTCTCGTTAATGTATAGTAGTCCAACACCTTTTGGACCATGAAATTTATGTGCTGCCCCGGTTATGAAATGTACAGCGGTATTGCGCAGATCAAAAGGGAAGTGACCAACCGTTTGAACAGTGTCGCTATGAAAAATGGCTTTATACGTTTTACAGAGATTGCCTACTGCATGAATGTCGAGTATGTTCCCGATCTCATTATTTGCATGCATCAGGCTTACCAGTGTTTTTTCAGATGATGCAGACAAAAGCCTTTCAAGATCTTTCAGGTCAACGTGACCGTTAGGCAATAATTTTACATAGCTAACCTTAACGCCATCGGCATTCGCCAGGTATTCAACTGTATGGGTAACGGCGTGATGCTCTATAAGGGAGCTGATGATATGCCTGCAGCCAAGGTCTCTCACTGCCGCACGTATTGCAGTATTGCTGCTTTCTGTGCCGCCACTGGTAAAAAATATTTCTGCAGGATGCGCTTTTAAAATTCGGGCTACAGATTTGCGGGCCGATTCGATGGCCATTTTTGTTTCACGTCCGTAAGAATAGATGGAAGAAGGATTGCCGAATTTCTCGGTCAGGAAAGGCATCATGGTTTCCAGCACTTCAGGATCTAAAGAGGTGGTAGCAGCATTGTCGAAATAAATGCGGTTCATAGTTTGGTAAAGTTGGGTTTCAAGGTATTAGTTATTACATGGCTTCCTGGATGTCTTTCATCAGGCGCATGGCAATATTATCGGCTGTTTTTTCAAAGTTACTTTCGGCATAAATACGTATGATGGGTTCTGTATTGCTGGTACGCAGGTGAACCCAGTCGTTATCAAACTCAATTTTCAGGCCATCTTCGTTATTTACGGGCTGGCTTTTGTATTTATTTTTTATTTTATCGAAAACAGACTTCACATCGGTACCTTGATCGAGGGTCATTTTATTCTTACTGATAAAATAGTCGGGATAAGTATTCCTCAATTGTTTGGCGCTTTTCATAGATTTGGCCAGGTGGGTTAGGAATAATGCGATACCTGCCAATGCATCTCTGCCATAGTGCAGGTCGGGTACAATGATGCCGCCATTTCCTTCTCCGCCGATCACCGCACTCACTTCTTTCATCTTATTCACCACGTTCACCTCACCAACGGCACTGGCAAAATATTCGCCCCCATGCCTGATCGTTATATCTTTCAGCGCCCGGGTAGACGACATATTGCTTACTGTATTTCCTTTCTGTTTGCTCAGCACATAATCTGCCACAGCAACTAAAGTATACTCTTCTCCAAACATGCTACCGTCCTCACAAACAAAACATAACCTGTCAACATCAGGATCTACTGCAATGCCAAGTGATGCTTTCTGCAGGCAAACTTCCTGGCTCAGGCCGGTAAGGTGCTCGGGTAAAGGCTCGGGGTTGTGGGCAAATTGGCCATTGATTTCGGCATTGATCACGATCACTTCCTGCACACCCAGTTCTTTCAGCAAAGCAGGAACTGCAAGCGCTCCTGTACTGTTAACCGCATCCACCACTATCTTAAACCCTGCATTGGCGATGGCTTTCTTATCTACCAGTTTATTTTTCAGGATGGCCGCGATGTGCTCTCCCAGCATCTGGTCGTGGGTAGAAATGTTACCCAGTTTATCTACATGAACAAAATCAAAAGCTTCTTTCTCAGCAATATCAAGTATAAGTTTCCCTTCGTCGCCACTGATAAATTCACCTTTATGGTTGAGTAATTTTAATGCATTCCATTCTTTTGGGTTATGGCTTGCCGTTAGTATGATGCCTCCGTCGGCTTTTAAAAAAGTAACGGCCATTTCTACGGTCGGGGTCGTACTATAATCCAGGTCAATTACATCGATACCCAGTGAAGACAGTGTTGCATTCACGATATTCTTTACCATGAGCCCACTGATCCTTCCATCCCTGCCAACCACAACTTTACATGCCTTACCGGATTTTTTTGTGTTAGCTTGTTGGGCCAGCCAGGTTCCATATGCTGCTGTGAATTTTACAATATCCAAAGGTGTCAGGTTGTTGCCAGTGCTTCCGCCAATCGTACCTCTAATGCCTGAGATGCTTTTAATCAATGCCATTTATACCAGATTTATGAACCGCAAAGATAATAAACAGATGCCATTTTGCTGCGAAATGCATCAGGTATCCTATTTCTCATAACGAAAACATTCGGCATAAACAACCCCGTATTGGGCATAATTATATGCATTATCAAAGAGGTTTGCTGTAGCGTGATACATAACTTTAAACCATTAGCTGTCAATCATTAACTTTGCTGCATGCAAACCTGGTTCAAAGAATGGTTCAATACGCCTTATTATCATCAGTTGTATTTTAAAAGAGATGATAAGGAAGCTGCGGCTTTTATCGACAAACTTATTCAATACCTGAAACCGGGTGCTGAAGCAAGGATGCTGGATGTGGCATGCGGCAAGGGCAGGCATTCGGTACAACTGGCCGGCAAAGGCTTTGATATAACGGGAATTGACCTGAGTGAAGACAGTATACTCGAGGCCAAAAACCAGGAAACAGATCGTTTGCATTTTTACCAGCATGACATGCGCCTTCCATTCTGGATAAACTATTTTGACTACGCATTTAATTTCTTCACCAGTTTTGGTTACTTTAAAACACAACGGGAACACGACAACGCCATTCGCACCATTGCACAGTCTTTAAGATTAAAAGGAACTTTCGTAATGGATTACCTGAATGTGCATTATGCCGAAGACAATATGGTACACCAGTCGGAGAAAGAGATTGATGGCATTAACTATATCATCACGAAGTGGTATGATGAAACACATTTCTATAAAAAGATCCTGATCGAAGATGAAGCACTGCAGGAGCCACTGGCATTCACTGAAAAAGTTGCCAAATTTTCCCTCGGCGATTTTACCGATATGTTTGCTTACCAGGGATTACAGATCAAAGAAGTTTTCGGAGACTACCAGTTTGCCAATTACTCTGTAAAGAAATCTCCCCGCTTAATTATGATCGCCGAAAAGATCAAGTGACTATTAATTAAGAATTAAAAATTAATAATTAATAATTGAGCGGAAAATTGCATCCTGCTTCGTATTGACGCAAATTTAGCTGATACAGAAAATACTAATTAAGAATTAAAAATTAATAATTAATAATTAATAATTGAGCGAAGGCTTGGGCGAGAATCAAGTAATTATTAATTCTTAATTACTAATTTCAAATTACCCCTTAAGGTTTTTCGTTTTTATTGTGCAACAACATCCACCTGGCGGTTTCATATATTGAAGAAGTGAGTTCCGACATATGCTTCTTTGCAGAATCCTCCTGTTGTTTGCTTAAAGGTTTGAGGTTATTTTTCATCGGAACAAATTCTTCTTTTTTTATCCGGATATTCTTCCTGTAAAAATAATCATCACCTACTACACCGATCCATCCCGGCGCATGATAAATGATGAATGCAGCATGTTCTTTTTTTGTTGAATCGAGCAGGTCTCTTCCCAGCGTTGTATTGGTATATGGCTGCTGTAACATGCCTGCAATGGTTGGCAATACATCAATTTGCGAAACAACTTCAGTTCGTTTTTGCGGGCTAAGTAAATAAGGTGCATAAAACAACAGGGGAATGTGTTCATCACTCAGGCGTTGATCTGTCCAGGCTTTTGGATAAATAGATTCGGCATGTCCTTCCACCCCATGATCGCCTACAAAAACAAAAATGGTATTGTCAAAATAAGTTTCTTTGGCCGCCGCATCCATGAATTTTTTAAAACAATAATCGGTGTATGCAAAAGCATTGTATTCTTTGATGGATTCAAATCCATTCTTTAGCAATTCCTCTTCAGGAATATCCTTGCTCACAAAATCTGAATCTTCTACAGGAATATTAAACGGACGATGATTATCGGCCGTTTGAATGATGGCAAAGAAAGGACTCTTCCGGGCTGCGATCACTTTATTGGCTTCCAGGAATAAATTTTTATCACTGATGCCCCACACATTTATTTTTTCTGATGTATAACTACCTTCTTCATACACTTTCACATCATTGATATTCTTAATGAGCCCGCTGAAATTATTGAACTGGCTGCGACCACCAATGAAATAAAATTTTTCATACCCTTCAAAATCATTGATGATCATTCGTTGGTTTACCGAAGCTTCATTGCGGGTAGCAAATTTGCTCAATTGCACATCGGGTATGCCGGTTAGAGTTGCAAATACGCCACGGGCCGTACCAAATGTGGGTGAAAAGCAACGGTCGAAAAACACACCTTTATTGGCCAGCTCATTAAAATAAGGCGTGCTGTTCAATGGATTGCCGCTCATGGTACTCTTGTACATGCTAAAGCTTTCGCAGATCACCAATACAATATTAGGTTGGCATTCGAGGGCTTTACTGCCCGGCGTTATGATTCGCCTGTATTTATTGGCACCTTCTACCGGTTGATCGATATTCAGAAATTTAGTGATGCGTGAATAATGTTCTTTTGCATGCGTATTGTAATCGGGATCTCGGAACCGCAACGTGGTAAAGAAATTCTGAAGTGGGTTCAGCGCCAGGTTGCTTTTAAATTCGTCGTTCAGGTTGAAGGCACGAAAGAAATTCAGCGGCATCGCCGTGAAGAATCCATACATGAACCAGCCTAGCAACAACAAGGCTGCCAGGTGCCACCTACGCCTGTATTCAAATTTGTGCAGGTTAATATTCTTGCCTTCCACGCCAACGTGTATACGCCGGAACATCCAGGTCATCATCAGTACGGCTCCAAACAGGCCGATCAGGATCCATACCACCGGGTAACTCTGCCACACCATCTGTAAACTTTCCTGCGGGTCTTCGGCAAAAATGAGCGCATCGGCATTCAACCGGGCATTGATATAGGCGAACTGCCCGAAATCGGCGCCATAAAAAAACAATACCAGCAGCGTGATGATGCCAAGGTAGGCTGTCCAGAATTTTTTCAACCGCTCACTATAAAAAGGCGAAAATTTCGGATACAGGGAAAAGATAGCGATGGGCATTAATATAAAAGCGATCCAGCGAAGGTCGTATTTCAAACCAAGCCAGAAAGAAGGAAGCAATTCGAGTACGGGAGTATTCCTTGGCTTAAAACATACCACGGTTGCCATGCGGAACGCAGTAAAGATCAACAGGTAGATGAGAAAAATTTTTACGATCCACTGTATTGTTTTTGGCACCCGCCATTTAATTAGCATAGTATTGAATTCCTTAAGCGAAGAAAAAGATAGTTAAAGATAATTTACAATGGATACAATCGGATCAATTTTTCTTTTTGTTGTTCAGCAACAGGTACCTGGCCGTTTCAAACCAGGCATCGGTAAGCGTCCCCATATAGTTTTTCAGGCTATCGGTTGATGGGTTTACCGGCACCGGCTCATTGCCCGTTACCGATACAAAATCTACCAGGCCGGTTTTAAAACTCTTTACATAATAATATTGATTGCTCACCAGGCCAATGCTGGCCAGGTCGGGATCGGCAATGAATGCAAACTTCTCCTGCCGGCTTATACTGTCGAATACATTTCTGCCAAAAGCATTGTTGGTATAAGGCTGCCGGGCAAGCGTGGCCACTGAAGGCAGGATATCCAATTGCGAACATACCTGCATCACCCTTTTTGGTTGCAACAAACCCGGCGCATAAAAAAGTAACGGCACATGCTCTGCAAGGATTCCCTGCTTTGTAAAGCTTTGCGGAAACATATTGCCTGCATCGCCCCTCAATCCATGATCTCCTACAAATACAAAAATGGTATTGTTGAAATAAGGTTCTTTTTTAGCGGCTTCTATGAACTTGCGAAAAGTAAAATCGGTGTACCGGAATGCATTGAACTGTCCATTATCATCGAAACCATATTTCTTCAATGTATCCGTTGGATAATCGAGTTTTTTAAATTCATCCAGGTCTTCAGAAGGGATCGTGTATGGCCGGTGATTGTCGGCCGTTTGTATGATGGCGAAAAAGGGTTTTGTTGCCGCCTTTCGCTCACTTAAAATTTTATTTGCTTCCAGGAAAAGATTTTTATCGCTGATGCCCCACACATCTACCTTGGCAGCTTTAAAATTTTCCTCTTCATAAATATTCAGGTTGCTGATGTTATTATTCAATAGCCCTCGGATATTGGCCCATGTTGTACTTCCGCCGAGAAAATAAAATTTCTCATAGGTTTTAAAATCACTGATGATGCTGTGCTGATCAACGGCAGATGGATTGCGGCTGGCTGTTTTAGGTTGCTCCACATCAGGAATGCCTGTGATCACGGCCCATACGCCGCGGGCTGTGCCAAAGGCAGGCGTGAAGCATCTTTCAAAGAATACGCCCTGCTGGCACATGCTGTTAAAATATGGGGTTGGATCGAGTTTATTTCCAAACATCGAACTTTTGTAGGCGCTGAAACTTTCACAGATCACCACCACCACATTCGGTTTATTCGTGAATGTATCCGTGAAAGAAATCTTCCTTTCATAAACAAGATTGGCGCTATCGGGATTGGGTACTTCCAGGTAACGGGCAATGATCGGGTAAGAATCCCTGACTTTTTTAATATCATAGGTTGAATTCTTAAAACTCAGCGTGCTGAAAAAACTCTGGAATGGATTGAGTGCTGTATTGGCTTTAAAATCGTCGGTAAAAGCAAATGCATCGCTCCAGCGTAGCGGGTATTGGCCAATCTTTC
The DNA here is from genome assembly GCA_029560415.1 of Bacteroidota bacterium. Classification (GTDB taxonomy): domain Bacteria; phylum Bacteroidota; class Bacteroidia; order Chitinophagales; family Chitinophagaceae; genus Ferruginibacter. The sequence goes on from JAKQKY010000119.1 coordinate 9,304, forward strand.
CAAAGATGCAAAGTCCCAGGATGAGCACAAATGCTGTGTACCAGGCAGTATTGGTCCTGCTTTTTTTCCGGCTAACAGATTTCGCCTGCAGTTTGGTAAGATATACTTTATACCACCAGGTGAACGCTGCCGTAAATAGGATAAGCATCACCGTTATCTTCACGATGGGATAGGTTTCCCACACCATATTGGCCGAAATGCCGGCATCCTGCAGGAAATTGAGTACCGATGCGTTGAGCCGTTGTTTCAGGTAATCATAATGATAAAAATCTGCACCATAAAAAAACAGGAGGGTCATAAAAGTCAGTGCTGCTAATACGATCCAGACCTTTTTAACAGCCGGATACCGGAATGGATTCAACCAGGGAATGGCGCATAACAGGAGCATGGCCAGACCCATAACACAGATGATGCGGGCATCGTACCGAAGGCCAAGAATGAATGCCGAGCCACTGAATGGCCGGTTAATGCCCCGGTAATGAAAGAAGAACACAAAGCGATATACGGTCATGAATAGGAGAAACACGATCATGATCCCCAATATCCACTTGATCAGCCTTGGAATTTTATTGATTAATCGCATCCGCATAATTTTAAGCCGGTGCTAAATTAGATTAATTATTTTTGACTAAATATCAACCTTGGCCGGCCTAATCAAATAACGGTCTATCACATGCAATACCTGCTTCATTTAGATAAGGAATTATTCAAACTCATCAATGGCCGTTGGCACAACCAGTTCTTCGATGCCATCATGCCCATCACGCGAAATTCGCTGTTATGGTACCCATTTTACCTTTTCCTGATCGTTTTTGTATTGGTGAATTATAAAAAGAATGTTTGGTGGTGGATCTGTTTTGCTGCCTGCACGGCCATACTCACCAATTTCATCAGCAGCGACATCATCAAAGAAAACATAATACGTACAAGGCCTTGCAACGACCCCGAATTGGGCGATAGCGTTAGATTCCTGCTCAATTACAGGCCACAAAGTTCCAGTTTTACCTCTTCCCACGCTACAAACCACTTCGGATTGGCAGCATTTTTCTATTTTACCCTTAGAAATTCTATCGGGAAATGGGCTTATTTGTTTTTCTTCTGGGCATTTATTATCGTTTATGCGCAGGTATATGTAGGTGTGCATTACCCGATTGATATAATCTCCGGTGGGTTGATTGGTTTTGTTTTCGGATATTTGTCCGCACGATCGTATAATAACAATTACGGTTTAGCATAATTATATGATGGAAGTTTTTATTTTATTGGGCCTTATTTTTCTGAATGCATTGTTTACCATGAGTGAAATTGCCCTGGTAAGCGCCCGGAAAGGCCGGCTGGAATCGATGGCTAATAAAGGAGATGAAAAAGCCAAAGTCGCTTTAACCCTGGCCGAAAACCCGGAGAAATTCCTGAGTACCGCCCAGATCGGCATCACGCTTATTTCAATTTTAACGGGTGTGTACTCTGGAGAAAAATTCGGGCACGATCTTAAACCTTATATTGAACAGGTCACGATCCTTCAACCTTACGCATCTGGTATTGCCACAACCATCGTGGTTATTATCGTTACCTTCCTGTCGATCATCTTTGGCGAACTGATCCCTAAAAAATTCGGGTTGATCAGGGCAGAAAAAATTTCCAGGGCAGTGGCTGGTCCTATGAACATCTTATCTAAGATCGTTCATCCGTTTGTGTGGCTTTTGTCGGGCGTAACCAATCTTATCTTTAAATTATTTAATATTTCAAAAGCCAGTGATAGTTCTGTAACGGAAGAAGAGATCAAGGCCATGATCTCTGAAGGAAGTGAACACGGCACCATTGAAGAAGGCGAAAAAGAGATCATTGAAAGGGTTTTTCACCTGGGCGATCGCAGCATTACTTCGCTGATGACCCATCGTACCGATATTGTTTGGGTAGATATCACCGACACAGTAGCACAGATCACCGCTAAATTCGACAACATCATTTTTTCTACCTTCCCGGTTTGTGAAGGTTCTGTTGACAATATCAAAGGCCTGGTGTATGTGAAAGACATGCTGAAAGCCTCACCCGATACCGTAGTGGAAAAACTGATGAAACCGGCCTTGTTCGTTCCCGAAAACAACAAGGCTTACCAGCTACTCGAAAAATTTAAAGGCACCAAGATACACTCCTGTTTTATCGTGGATGAATATGGCACAATGGAAGGCATGATCACCCTCAACGACATCATGGAAGCCATCCTGGGCGATGTGCCGCAGACCGGCCAGGAAGAATACGAGATCGTGGAAAGGCATGACGGAACGTTCCTGGTTGACGGACAGATCCACTTTTACGACTTCCTGAGTTATTTTGAAAAAGCCGAATGGATGAATGAAGGTGAACAGGATTTTGACACACTGGCGGGCTTTGCCTTACATCAACTAGAACACATTCCGGGTACCGGGGAAACCTTTGAATGGAAAGATTTTCATTTCGAGATCATTGATATGGACGGGCAACGGATCGACAAGATCCTGGTGCAGATATCAGATGAACTGAAAGATGAATTAAAAGAAGAGATGGAGGAATAACCCGGTTAAAATTCAATACTCACGTTGTCTTCAGGGTTTTGCAGCTTGGTACTTTTGCGGTTACCATTTACCGTTACATGCAGCAATTGCATCTGTTCGGGCTTAAATTCATATAAAATATTATCCTTAACAGATATTTTCTTCACGGTAGCCACGTCATCAACCTGGTAATAGCTATAAATGGCTTCTTCTATCTGTTCATACCCTTTGTATTGTAACGTACAGGCCTTCCCGTTAACCTGCAGAGATAGATGCTTCTTTACATAATCACTTACCAGTTTTCCCATTGCTTCATGGGATTTGGGTTCCAGAAGGTCTACATGGGTTTTGTAGGTATCCCGAAGTGCTTTTTCAAAATCATCGGTGAAGATCTTGCAGCTTACTTCCAATGTTTTTTCGCTGGCATTATGTTCAATTTCCACGATGCTTACAAAAATGGGGTGAACATTGCCTCCCGCCGGTAACAGGCAACTGGCCGCCATGAAAAACCATTTATATAATATTGAAGCCATTTAACGTACAAAATTTATAAATAAGAATCGGTTTACGGATATTTGAAAGGCAAAAATAAGTTAAAGCAAACCGGATATTACCAACCATGAATGATTTTACCTTTTATTTAAAAATGGGTTGGGACCATATCATTAGCTGGGATGCCCTGGATCACATCCTGTTCATTGTGGCCTTGTCGGCCATCTACCTGGCAAAAAACTGGAAGCAGGTACTCATACTGGTTACTGCCTTTACCATTGGCCATTCGCTCACATTGGTGCTGAGTGTGTATGACCTGGTAAGGGTCAGGAGTTCCCTGGTTGAATTCGGCATTCCGCTGACCATCATGGCCACGGCGATATTTAACCTGGCGTTGAAACGATTCGATCCATCTTCTTTGAAGTTGAATTATTTCCTGGCGCTGTTTTTTGGGTTGATCCACGGACTGGGATTTGCAAACAGCATCCGGTTCATGTTGTCGAAAGATCAGCATATTGCATGGCCTTTACTCAGTTTCAATATAGGGCTTGAATTGGGACAGATCGTTTTGGTGACGGGCATTTTAACCCTTGCATACCTGCTGGTAAACAAGGCCGGATTGAAAAGAACCTGGTGGGTTTGGCTTCTATCAGGCATTGCCTTGATCCTTTCAACCCAAATGGCCATCCAACGTTGGCCATTTTGATAAATAAAAGATCAAAATCAATTTTAAAAAGGATAATTTTATTGACCGCTTTCTAAATAAAAAATCAACGATGAAAAAAATCTTTTCCTTTGTTTTGATGCTCCTGTCGGTTACCCTGTACAGTTATGCCCAGGATATCAAAAACAACCCAGGCAGCAACCACGGCAATCGTTTTGAGCAGCTTGGCACCATCCTGCCAACGCCTAATGAATACCGAACGGCCAGTGGCGCCCCGGGTCCAAAGTATTGGCAGCAGCGCTGCGATTACGACATCGTTTGCGAGCTGGATGAACCCAACCGCAAATTGAATGGCAAGGAAACCCTCACTTATTTCAATAACTCACCAGATGTACTCACCTACCTCTGGCTCCAGTTAGATGAAAACCAGCACAGCAGCAAGAACAATTCAGGCTACCAGGGCAGCAGTACCATGCCGAAAACTGTAAACGAGCAGGATATTGACCGAATGAGTGGCAAAAAGGAAAAGGAGTACGGCGATAATATTATCAAAGTAACCAATGCTGCCGGTGTTCCATTGAAATACACCATCAATAAAACCATGATGCGGGTTGAATTACCACAGGCTTTAAAACCCGGACAGCAGTTCATTTTTAAGATCGAATGGAACTATAACATCATCGAACGCACCAAGTACGGTGGCCGTGGAGGATTTGAATATTTTGCTGAAGATGGAAATGATTTGTATACCATGACACAATGGTATCCACGCCTCTGCGTATACAGCGATTACCAGGGATGGCAGAATCACCAGTTCGTTGGATCGGGTGAATTTGCTTTGGCCTTTGGTAATTTTAAAGTGGCCATGACGGTTCCTGCCGATCACGTGGTGATGTCTACCGGCCAGTGCCAGAACTATCCACAGGTACTTACCCCTGCTCAACTTGGCCGCTGGCAAACAGCCCAGAATGCGAAAGATGTAACGGAGATCGTTACGCTGGATGAAGCCAAAGCCAGGGAAAAACAAAAATCAACCCAGAAGAAAACCTGGATATTCAAAGCTGATATGGTGCGTGATTTTGCCTGGGGCAGCAGCCGCAAATTCGTATGGGATGCCATGCCAGCCTATGTAGAAGGAAAAAAAGTAATGTGCATGAGCGCTTATGGAAAAGAGGCGTATAACCTTTACCGTACGTATAGCACCAAGGCCGTTGCACACACCATCAAAACTTATTCAAAATTCACCATCCCGTATCCTTACCCGGTAGCCCAGAGCCTCGAAGCTGCTAACGGCATGGAATACCCGATGATATGTTTCAACTTCGGTCGTTGCGAAAAAGACGGCACGTACAGCGAAGGAACCAAGAACGGTATGCTCGGCGTGGTGATCCATGAAGTGGGACATAACTTCTTCCCCATGATCATCAACAGCGATGAACGTCAATGGACCTGGATGGATGAAGGCCTCAATTCATTTGTTGAATACCTCACCGAAGAATTGTGGGACAATAAATTTCCCGTTGGAAAAGGCCCGGCTTACAAGATCGTTGACTATATGAAATTGCCAAAAGACCAACTGGAGCCGATCATGACCAATAGTGAGAACATCATCCAGTTTGGCCCCAATGCATACAGCAAACCTGCCACCGGCCTTAACATCCTCCGTGAAACCATCATGGGCCGTGAATTATTTGACTATGCTTTTAAAGAATACGCCCGCAGGTGGGCCTTCAAACACCCAACTCCTGCCGACCTGTTCCGCACCATGGAAGACGCCAGCGGCGAAGACCTTGACTGGTACTGGAGAGGATGGTTCTATGGCACCGAGCCTTGCGACATCTCCCTGGATACCGTTAAATGGGCCAAAATGGATACCGAAGTAGCCGAACCAAAGAAATCGGAAGAACGTACCATTACACAACCCGTTGCCAAACCAGTGCTTAACAACTTCGATGACATTTCGAAGGTTCGTAACCGCGAAGACAAGAACATTGTTTTTGCAACCGACGCAGATCTATCCCTTCGTGATTTTTACTGGAGGTATGCCCGTGGCTTGGCCAAAGTTGATAGTACTCCTTTCAGCATTACCATACCAGCCAGTTCCACAACAGATTTTACGGCAGAAGAGAAAAAACAAATTGCAGGCGGCAAAACCATGTATGAACTAACGTTTAGCAATAAAGGCGGATTGGTGATGCCCATCATCATCGAATGGACCTACAAAGACGGCAGCAAAGAAATAGACCGTATTCCTGTATATGTTTGGCGCAAGAACGAGAATAAAGTGACCAAGGCCTTTTTAAAAGATAAAGAAGTAGCCTCCATTAAACTTGATCCAATGAGGGAAACTGCCGATATCAACGAGAAGAACAATAGCTGGCCAGTGGTGGAAGAACCGAGCAAGTTCCAGTTGTTTAAATCAAGGTCGGGCGGCGGTCCAAGGGGAAGTGGCGGTGGAGTGAACCCGATGCAGAAAGAGATCAAAGGGAAATAAGGAATAAGAAATAAAAAATAAGAAAGTTGCGGAGTAAACAGATTGAAGATCATTTGATTTTTAATCTGTTTAGTTCGCGACTTTTTTTTATTTGAAGATTGGTTGATTTGGAGATTTGAAGATTCATTGATTTGAAGATTGATTGATTTGGAAATTTGAAGATTCATTGATTTGAAGAAAAAAAGTTTAGCGCTGCAGATTAAGATGATAGTTTTTCGCCAAAGAGCGACTTGATACAATTAGACTATTTAACTTAAATAAGTACTCACCTACAAATTATAATTTGATTCATTCAGGACGGAATTTGTCCGCTCCAAATCGCTATTTGTCCAGTTTGGAGCGATTAACACTTTGTTTTTCATTCACGGTTGCACATTGCACCTATTATTAAAAACAAATTCCGGAGATAAAAATCAAATTATGAGAAAGAACAAAATTATTGATCTTAATAAAATATTTAACACGCCCGCCAACCCTCTTCTCCTTCGAATTATGGCAATTTGCATTATTGTATGCTTCAGCCAGTGTTCAAAAGATACTACCACCGACGATGAAAAGGTAGGTGATTGGGCAAGAAAATCTGAGTTTGAAGGTGTGGGAAGAACAGAAGCTGTATCGTTTGTGGTGGATGATAAAGTGTACGTTGGTGGCGGTTATGATGGAGATGACCGCCTTACCGATTTTTGGTTATTAGATGATGCAACCGGAACATGGTATCAAAAAGCGAATTTCCCCGGCACACCCCGTAATTCTGCCATTTCATTTTCTATTAATGGAAAAGGTTATATCGGCACGGGCATCGACGAAGATGATAATAAATTAAAAGACTTCTGGCAATATGATCCAACCTCTGATACCTGGACTCAACTAGCCGATTTTCCTGGCACTGCCCGATATAATGCGGTTGGCTTCTCAATAAACAGCAAAGGTTATATCAGCACAGGATATGATGGAAATTACCTGAAAGATTTGTGGGAATATGATCCGGGGAATGATACCTGGACTCAAAAAGCAAGTTTGGGAGGTTCCAAACGAAGTGAAGCTGTTTCATTTGTGTACGATAACAAAGCCTATATATTAACAGGAACTAATAATGGAAGCCTGTTAAATGATTTTTGGGTTTACGATCCTGCAAACAATAGCTGGGAGGAAAAAAGAAAACTTACCGATGCTACAGATAATGATTATGATGATGACTATGACTACAATATTGTTCGTAAGAATGCAATCATTTCTGTTATGGGAAATAAAGCTTACTTAACATCCGGAAATAATGGAAGTGCAATAGCCTCAACCTGGGAGTATGATATCTCCAGTGATACCTGGGACGAAAAAACCTCATTTGAAGGCACTGCCAGAGAAGGTGCTTTAGGATTTACAGTCAGATCAAACATGTATATAGTTACCGGCAATAACAGCAGCTATGAATTTGATGATATGTGGCAATTTTTTCCCGCTGCAGAGCAAGACGATAATAATAATTAACAGGGGCAATGTAATTTTTCTGAATTGTATTCCTTTAACCTGAACATGTAAGTGATGAAATTAAAGACCTCCCTGATTTACCTGCTGGTACTATTATGCTCATGCGATAAGATAAATGTTGAATTTGCAGAGGAAAATACTACCGGAGATCCAAATATTTTATTTTTTGATGATTATCCGGTTGAACTATCTACTTATAAAGTTGACTCCTTTATTACTTCAAATCATGATGTATTCACCATTGGACATCATGCAGACAATTTATTCGGATCAATTACCGGGGGCTCTTATGCAGCGATAGATTTACCGCTGGAAAATCCCCTTCATGATCAAAATGTTTCCTTTGATTCGTTGATTGTAATGCTTCGGCCAAACAAAAGTTACTATGGCGACACCAGCTTACCTTTTAAACTAAACGTGCACCGTCTTCTTGAAAAAATTGAAAATGACGATGCAGATAATTCTACTTATTTTAATCCACGATCTTTTCAATACGATCCGGTTTTATTGGGGCAAAAAAATGGTCCCATCAGGCCTACCCGGGATACCACGGTAAATATCAGGCTCTCTGATGCATTCGGGCAGGATCTATTAACGAAATTCAAAAACAATTCAACCGAAGTACAAAGCACACAGAATTTTAGCAACTATTTTAAAGGGCTTTTCTTTGGAACGGATACGATGTTTAGCAACAGCCTTTACTATTTTAAATCAGACTCCGGGAAAATAATGAGACTATACTATACACTGAATGGCACTGTTCCTGAAAAAACGTTTTTAGATTTCAGCATGAGTTCTACCAAACAATTCAATTCAGTATTCTATTCTCATGCAGGAACAAATCTTTCCGTGTTCACTCCATATAAAACACAATTAAAAAAGAGCAGCCTTACCGGCAATAAAGCTTATCTGAATACCCCGATGGGTAGCTATATTAAAATTAATTTTCCAACCATCCTTAACATTAAAGAATTGTCGCCATATGTTAAGATTGTAAAAGCTGAACTTATCATTAAACCAAATGCCGGAACATATAATTTTCCTTATACTTTACCACCGTACCTCGTATTGTACGCTACCGATGATGGAAACGGGTTAAATGGATTGTTGGCTGATCCTGCAAGCCAGGTACAGGCGCCGGCAACCGGCAATTTATATATCGATGACCTGTATGGTGAGAAAACACAATATACTTTCGACATAACCAATTTTATAAGCGATATCGTTAATGAAGGCTTATTTTCTAAAACTGCATTAATGCTCACCCCGGTTTTAACTACTTATGATAAGAGTTTGGAGCGATTGATATTAAACGACCAGGGCATTGGAAAAAACATTCAATTAAACCTTTATGTATTGACACTTTAAAAAATGAGATTCACTAAAAAATATGCCAGGTTTAGTTTAATACTGATGCTGTCATTAACATGCACAATATTGAAAGCCCAGAATATTACTTCGCCTTATTCTATTTTAGGAATCGGTGACGTAGATACCAAAGACTATGGGCGGTATGCCGCATCAGGAAATGCAGCTGTATCCAGGAGAGATGCAACATCGTATAATTTTTCTAACCCGGCTTCATTGACTGCCCTGCCTTTAAAAGTGCTTTTTTTTGATATAAGCATGAGAGGAAAGTATAGTACTTACAAATCCATTGTAAAAGACACAAGTGCTAAAAGCGCTAAAGATTTTATTGTGAAACGCATATCGCTTGCATTTAAACTAACTGACAAAACCGCCATTGCATTTGGATTAAAACCATATAGCTCGGTAAATTATAATTTACAACAGGAAGCGGTATTCCTCGACGGAAATAATTCTTACTCAAAGTTAATCGAAGGAAACGGGGGAATAAACCAGGTTTACTTTTCAACAGGATTGACTTTAAATAAAAGGATTTCAGTGGGCCTCACCAGTTCCTGGCTTTTTGGCTCTTTAGAGAAAACTACAGAGTATACAAACTCATCTATTTCCCTGGATATTCTAAAAAAAGAAACAGATTTCTACACCGGCGCCTCCATTCAATTCGGAATGCAATACCAAACCCTGAAAGAAAACATCTGGAAACATCAAATAGGCCTAACAGGTTCGGTTAGCAGCAATTTAAAAGGCGAACTAATAACAGAATATACAGATGAAACTGGTTTAATAAAAAAAGAAGTAGATAGGAACAGAAAATTTTACATGCCAACCACAATTGCCATTGGTTATACGGCAACAAAAGACAAAAAGTTGAATCTTTCAATTGAAGCTGCTTATTACCATTGGAAATATCAAAAAGTGAATTACGAAAACTCGTATACTTATCCTTCATTGAGACTTTCAGCAGGAATGGATTATTCATTTCAAAAACACAACTGGGACAATAGTCGCTATGAGAAAGGCTACATCGCGTTCGGGCTAAGTGCAGAGAATTCATATTTAAGAGTTAAGAATGAAAAACTAATGGACTATTCTTTTTCCTTCGGAGGCGGAATAAATCTTTATAAAAGAATTTCAGTATTTACAAGCATTGAAATTGGGAAAAGAGGAAGCGTTTCTTCCGGCCAGTTGGAAGAAAATTACACCCAGTTCATTGCAGGGTTTACTTTAAAGGACATATGGTCTGGAACAAAAAAATACGGGAGATTTCATTAAAATCATATTATGACTCACAGCTTTATTTTCAAACCGGCCGACCAACCACAACAAATCACCTGAACTGTTTAAATACATAAATTAGATGAAGATTTTTATCACTCTAGGTTTCCTAATATTTTCATTCAATGTTACAGGACAGGATATTGCCGGTAAATGGTTTTCAGCAGACAGTACACGGATCTATGAGATTACCAAAACACAAGAAGGTTTTAAGGGAACGCTGTTTTCGTCAACAAGAAAAAAAGATACAGCAGGCGCAATTGTGTTATCAGGCATCTTCTTTAATGAAAAGAAAAATATGTATACCGGCACTATACACTCAATCACCGACCAGACATCCACTGCTGTTATATTGAAATTTAAGAAAAAGGATTCCTCGGTCCTTTATTTACGCCTCTGGAGACTGTTTTTCGCCAATTTTACCTTAAAATGGTATCGCATAGTTGATGAGAATAATATTCCTTAATAAAATAATCGATATTAGAAGTTCATTCGGATGCGAAAGGAAATTCCATATAAAAAAATCTTCAGGTTAGCTATTTTCACTACGCCTTTGTTTGGATTATTTGGCGCTACGCCTATTTTCATGTTTCCCAAAATGAATATGGAAATAATGCTAAAGAGCTTCTTACTTGTCTCTTTAATAATCCTCTTATTCTGGATGCTTAACCTATATCTGTATGTGATTAGCAGGCATTATCATTTTAAAGGAAAGGATTGGGTAAGGTATGGCCTGGGGATAATCGTTGCAGGATTCATCGTATATTTTTTTTCTGATAAACTTTTTCAACTAAGAACACTGGAAATACCTCCGGATGCTTTTAAAATTTTCTCTCAAAATCTTAAAAGACCATTTTTACCGGAACAACGTATGTCTATGAGATTTATAATGCCTATTCTGCAATATGAATCGATAAACATAATCATCATTGTATTATTAGAGCTTTTACTATTAAGAGAAAATAAACAAAAGGTTGATTTCGAAAACACACAGTTACGAATGGTGAACCTGGAAGCGAAACACAACCTGTTGAAGCAACAATTACATCCTCACTTTCTATTCAATTCCCTGAGCACACTCAATTCATTAATAAAACGTTCGCCGATCGATGCTGAACAATACCTCCTGAAATTGTCGGAATTACTGAGATTTTCAACCAGTACAAATGCCCAGGCACTTATTACAATAAATGAAGAACTCGAGCTATGCAAGAATTATTTGAATATGCAACAGGTACGATTTGGAAAAGCGCTCCTTTTTAAAATTGATATTCCACCCGAAATGGCACAGGCAGGCAAGATACCCGTGTACTCAATTCAATTATTGGTTGAAAATGCCATTAAACATAACAGCCTCACTGTAGAAACCCCGCTATTCATAAAAATTACCGGAGATCAATATCTGAAATCGATCAAAGTATCCAACAATTTACAGGAAAAATTAAACCTGGTTGAAGAACAAGGTATTGGCCTGGCTAATTTAAAAGAAAGATACAACCTGCTTTGTGATGATGGAATAACGATCAATAAATCAGGTTACGAGTTTACAGTAATAATTAAAGTAATTGAAGATGAGAATTGTAATTATTGAAGACGAGATACTGGCTGCGGAAGACCTGACAGAAATATTGGTAAAACTGCCCTTTGATATTGAAATCGTAAAGGTCCTCTATTCTGTTGCAGAAGCGGTTGCTTACTTCCGGCAAAACAACGCATACGATCTTATTTTTTGCGATATTCAACTTGGCGACGGGCATAGTTTTAAAATATTTAACCAGGCTCCTATTAAAGTTCCTGTCATTTTCTGTACTGCATTTAATCAATATGCTTTAGAGGCTTTTAAAAACAATGGCATTGATTACATATTAAAACCTTATATAAAAAAAGTTATACAAGACTCCATTCAACGTTATGAAAATTTAAAATCGCTGTTCCAGGATAATGCAATTGACTATAATGCCATTCTTGATCGGCTTCAAACAAAATATAGTAAGGATAAAAGCGAATCTTCACTTTTAATAAATTGGAAATACAAAATCATTCCAGTACGAATCAGTGATATCGGGTTATTTCATATCGAATTTAAAATGACTCAACTCGTAATGTTTGATAACCAGAAATATTTCATCAATCAAACACTGGATGAACTGGAAAGCATATGTGGGGATCAATTTTACCGGGCAAACAGGCAGTATCTTGTCAATCGGAAAAGCATAAGCGAAGTATTACAATATTCTGCCCGTAAACTCATTTTAAAATTAATGGTTGAAGCAAAAAGCGATATTATTATAAGTAAAAATAAGGTTTCAGAGTTTTTAGAATGGTTACGCCGGTAAGGTTGTTTGATTTGAAAATTGATTGATTTGAAGATTTGAAGATTTGAAGATGAAGCAATTTGAAGATTGATTGATTTGAAAATTGTTTGATTTGAAGATTTACCGATTTGAAGATTTGGAGATTGAGCGATTTGAAGATGAATTGATTTGGAAATTTGAAGATTGATTGATTTGAAGATTGTTTGATTTGAAGATTTGGAGATTGAGCGATTTGAAGATGAATCAATTTGAAGATTTGGTGATTTGATGAAGTCGGATAGATCAGGATAAATGTAAAATAATAAATAAGGAATGTAAAATGTAAAAGTTGTAAGCTGTGTAGAGATAAGCTATTGGAACTTTCCGATCAGCGTACTCCCCTAACTTTTACATTCATTATTTTACATTCAATATTTTACATTCCCTAGAGCCCGGTTCTTCCATCCCGTACCACTCCTTTCTTACCACGGTTCTTTTTTTCCCATTCGAGCATTTCGGCGGTTTTATCTACTTTCTTCGGCTTATCAGAAACAACGGCCTTGGGTGCATCGGGTTTAACGAGGTTGTTGCGTTCCCATTTTTCCTTGCGGATCAAACGACCAGATCCCGGTTCATAATATTTCCACTCACCATCTTTCACACTATACGGTTCGGCCTTCACGATCTTATAATCCACGATCTCACCACTACCGGTTCCATATATAGCAATGGTATCATAGGGAGCATCAGGATTATATCCTTTCCACCACTCCTCTCTTTCCAGGTCGCCGAGGTAGGTGTAATATTGCTGAAGACCATCTTTTCCTCCCAATTTAAAATTTTCAACTGCGATCAGGTCGCCGCTTAAGTTATACCTTCTCCAGTATCCATGTTTCTCTCCTTTCTTATACTCTCCTTCTTCCTCGTAGCCCGGCTCACCTCGGATCTCATCAATCCTGATCACCCATTTACCATGCTTAGTGCCATCCATACGGGTAGCATTAATGGTATCACCATTGGCATTGAGCTTGTAAGATTTGTATTGCGAAAATCCAGTGCTGACAACCAGCATTTGTACGATGAAAAAAAACAGGATCGCTTTCATGGTTATTGTTTACATTTTTAGTTTATTATTGATGAGACAGACGCATCAAATGCATTAATTTTATACTACCGTGTAACCAAATTTACTGCTTTATGTCTTGCGGTAAAAGTTAAAGATATGCACGGGAACATGCCAGGTTATGAAAGATTTTAAAAAATACTATATCATTGACGCTCCACCGGAGGATGTATACAATGCCCTCACCAACTCAGCTACCATTCAGCTTTGGTCTGGCGATCCGGCCATTATGGAGCCCGTGGAAGGAACTGAATTCTCCCTGTGGGAAGGCAGCATTGAAGGAAAGAATATTGCATTTGAACCCGGCAAAAAGATCGTACAGGAATGGTATTTTGGTGAACAGGAAGAAGCTTCCATTGTTACCATCATCCTCCATGAGAACAAAGGAAAAACGTCGGCCGAACTCAGGCATACCAATATCCCGGATGAAGATTTTAACAATATCACGGAAGGATGGAATGAAAACTACTTCGGATCTATCATTGATTTTTATGCTGAATAACCGTTGATTTTCGAATACCAATTATTTATTTCATGCAGATCAAACAGCCAGGCTCTATTCCAACACTGATCCCCCCGGCTGTAACCTTCACCCTGGTCCGCAAGCTGTTGAAACAGAAAAAATTTCTGAACCAGTCCATCATCCCCATCTTATCAAAGGCCATGCAGCAAAATGATGGCAGCCTTGATGAATCGGATATCCGAAAAATTACTCATTATTACGGACTGGCCGTTCCTGCTGTATTAGGTGAAGCTTTTTGTGTTTTGCGAGGTAGCCCGATGACCACTGCAGAAAGATGGGCATCTACAAGCCAGGGCGCCATGACAGGACTCTTCGATGACTTTTTTGATAAGCAATATCTCTCCGATGAAGCTGTTGAAAAACTGGTGCAGGATGAAGCCACTTCACAGCCTTGGCAATCAAATGAAACACTATTCAATATTTTTTACCGCAAAGCGCTCGACACGGTAGCTGATAAGATGGCCATGCAATCGGCACTTGGCAAAGTATATGAAGCACAGGTGAACAGCAAAAAACAACAGGAAACCAATTGCAGTTTATCATTCATCCACGACACTACTTTTTTTAAAGGGGGTACTTCGTTACTTTTTTACAGAACTGCTTTTCATCCGAAGCCTTCTGAACAGGAAACTGAACTTCTGTATAAACTCGGCGGCATCATGCAACTTTCCAATGATATTTTTGATGTGTACAAAGACCGAGAAAACGGTACCCGCACGCTGGTAACCGAAGCTGTACATATTGATGACGTTATGAACCTGCTGACCAACCAGTTGACAGATTGTTTTAAACAATCGGCAAAAACAGGATTCCCTCAAAAAAACAGCAGGCAATTCTTATCCACTTTATCGCTCGGCATCTTCAGCAGGGCCCTGGTTTGCCTGGAACAGCTCAAAGGCCTGGAAGCCAGTAGCGACAATCGTTTTCAGGTACATCAATACTCACGCAAACAATTGATCTGCGATATGGATACCTTGCGCAACATCCTTCGCTCGGCAGCCTATCACAAACAGGTTATGAAATTACATTGATCAGTTTATCTCTTTACCCGATTCAAGCGTTTGGATAAATCCTTCTACCATCTTTTTCTGGTTTTCCGGCGCAAGCGGTAAAGCTAACCTCGCATACTTCAATGCATTTTTAAGATCACCATTTGCCGAATATCCCCGCATCAATCCCATGTTAGGTGTAAATTTGCCTGGATTTTTTTCTGCGTTGATCTTAAATACCTGCAAGGCTTCGGCATACTTTTTTTCATCAATCAATTGCCTTCCATAAACATGTATCTCTAACATGGTTCCCAATGGTATTGCTTCCTTCATCAACTGATCTGCTTCAGTTGACCTGTTCAATTTTTTCAATACACTTGCCCGGGCCGAAAGGGTACGAAAATTACGCTCGCCAACAAATACTGCATTCATGGCATAATCACTCCATTGCAATGCTTCCTCCAGGTTCACATTACGTTTTATACAAAAATCGATGGCTTCAACCCACGCTTCCCAACGAAATCCTTTTTCTGAACGGAGTTCCTGGCGGTATGATGCCAGTTGGGTACTGATATAGTCAACGGAAACCTTAAATGGAATACCAAGCTTTTCCCAACGAAGGGTGATGATTGCACTGTTTTCCTGTTGATCAGAAAATTCATATGTGAGGCGTTCCCTGCTATCGGCCGTTGGAATGGTTTTAACGGTTACCCGTAGGGCATCTTCTTTAGGATCGTAAAAGTATGATCCCCATGAAGTGTGATTCTTACTAAAGATCAATGTGGCTTCAGCCGGAGCCATGGCCATGAATAAAGCATATGTTCCAGCCGGTAAAAGTTTACCTTCTACCTGCACATCGGTACTAAATGAAATACTGGTATTCTCATTGGCACCTGCACGCCAGGGGGCTGCCTTACTTGTACCAAATCCCAGGTCGGTAAACCCATAAGGCACCAATTCACCCCAGATCTTACCTTCCCGCTTTTTTACTGCCGGGCGATCGTAATGAATGCTCACATCCGTAATGCCGATACGTTCAGATATGGAGGCTTTTTTATTACCGCCATCAGCGATCGTAGTTAGCATTTGCGCATGTGTGGTTTGAAAAAACAAACTCAACAAAAGGAATGATACAAAATTGCGTAGCATGATAGTATGGAATATAAAATGAATGGTAAATAATAGATTACGGTTTAAATGTAAAATCTATTTAAAGAATGTTCAAGTATAAATGGATGAGTGGTTACTAAAAAGCAAAATCCCTTTTCAAGTTGAAAAGGGACCCTGATGTTATTTAAAATGTGTATTTATTTTACTTCAAGTTTCAACAGGCTGTTGCCTTCGAGGAATGCTTCCAGTTCATCGCCTACCACACATTCGCCAACACCTGCAGGAGTTCCCGTATAAACAAGGTCGCCGATGTTTAGTGAAAAATAGTTGGAGATATGGGCGATCAGGTTATCGAAGCTAAATATCATTTGGCCTGAATTCCCTTGTTGAACAGGTTCCCCATTTTTATTGAAAGAGAAGTTGATGTTCTTTTTGTTCATTTCCGGCGTTATATCTACAAACTTCCCCACGGCAGCCGAATTATCAAATGCTTTGGCTTTTTCCCAGGGCAATCCTTTTTTCTTGCATTCGTCCTGTATATCCCGGGCCGTAAAATCAATTCCTACCGTAATGCCATTATAATAGTTGCCTGCATGTCGTTCCTGGATGTATTTTCCATTCTTACAGATGCGCAGCACAAGTTCACATTCGTAGTTCAGTTCATTGGTAAATTCGGGGTAATAAAATGGAGTATGAGCTTGCAATAAGGCGCTCTTCGGCTTCATAAAAATCACCGGCTCATCCGGTATATCGTTACCAAGTTCCCTGGCATGATCCGCATAATTCCTTCCTATACATATTATCTTCATAGCACGCTTTTATTAGTATTGGGTTTTAGAGTTTCAAAGACGAAAATAAACAAAAACACATTAAAAAAACAATATGTTTGAATTATTATTCGGGATTATAATTTAGATTATTCACGCTGCTCATCGTGCGTTGAAGACCAATAGCAGCAAAGCTTTCAATAATATCGACGCATTTATCAATTTTAAAACTTACCTGCTTTAATTCCTCTTTTTTCCATTTAGAGAGCACAAATTCGGCCTGCATACCTTTTGGGAACTCATTTCCAATTCCAAAGCGCAGCTTCGGGTAGGCGTCGGTACCAAGAATCCCCTGGATGTCTTTTAATCCATTATGCCCTGCATCACTGCCAGTACCCCTCAACCGGAGCTTGTCGAGCGGAAGCGCCAGGTCATCTACAATGGTGAGGGTATTTTCCAATGGAATCTTCTCCTTATCCTGCCAGTATTTGAATGCCTTGCCACTCAGGTTCATGAAAGTGGTTGGACAAATGCACACAAAAATCTTTCCCTTCCACTTTACTTCCGACATCACCGCCAGCCTGTCTACCTTAAAAGTACCCCCATGCTTTAGCACAAATGCATTCACCACATCAAACCCGATATTGTGCCGGGTGTGGGCGTATTCATCGCCGGGATTGCCAAGGCCTACAATTAAGAATTTAGACATGTAATTATTTCTATGCAGGTACAAGAAAGGGGCAGATTGGTTCACCTGCCCCCTGCCCATTCAATAAACTTATATCATTTCGTTGAGATACTGTTGCAGATCTGCATCTGTTTTGATCAAAACATCCCTCACTTTACTGCCCTGGCTGGCACCTACAATGCCGGCGGCTTCCAGCTGATCCATCAGCCTGCCTGCCCTGTTATAACCCAGCTTCATACGACGTTGCAATAAAGAGGTACTACCGCTCTGGCTTGCCACAATAAGCCTGGCGGCATCTTCAAAAAGAGCATCCTTATCATTGATATCAAAATCCTTTCCTTCCATTTCTTTTTCATCCACGTATTCGGGTAACAGAAAGGCCTGGGGGTAACCCCGCTGATCGCCAATGAAATCTACGATCTTATCTACTTCCGGTGTATCAACAAAGGCACATTGCAGTCGCACAACCTCGCCATTATAACTGATCAGCATATCTCCCTTACCAATGAGCTGCTCGGCGCCACCGGTATCAAGAATGGTTCGGCTATCGATCTTGCTACTAACTTTAAAGGCTATACGAGCAGGGAAATTCGCTTTAATGGTACCGGTAATGATATTTACCGATGGTCTTTGTGTGGCAATGATCAGGTGAATTCCAATGGCCCTGGCCAACTGGGCCAGCCTGGCAATGGGCATTTCCACTTCTTTACCGGCCGTCATGATAAGGTCGGCAAACTCATCCACCACCAATACAATGAAGGGCAGGAACTGGTGACCTTTTTCCGGGTTCAGTTTGCGGGCTGCGAATTTTTCGTTGTATTCACGAATGTTTCGGCAACCAGCTTCTTTCAGCAGGTCGTAGCGATTATCCATTTCAATGCACATGGCATTGAGGGTATGCACTACCTTCTTGGTATCGGTGATGATGGCATCTTCTTCGCCCGGTAACTTGGCCAGGAAATGCTTTTCAATGGTCTTATAAATACTCAACTCCACTTTCTTCGGATCCACCAATACAAATTTCAATTGCGATGGATGCTTGTTGTACAGCAGCGAAACCAGGATCGCATTCAACCCTACCGATTTACCTTGACCGGTAGCGCCCGCCATCAGCAAATGCGGCATGCTGGCCAGGTCAACAATAAAATTTTCATTATTGATCTTCTTCCCAATGGCGATTGGCAGGGAGAAATTATTCTTCTTGAATTTTTCTGAATCAAGCAAGGTGCGCATGCTCACGATCGTCTTTTTCGCATTGGGAACTTCAATACCAATGGTTCCTTTTCCGGGGATCGGCGCAATGATACGGATACCCAATGCAGCAAGACTAAGTGCAATATCATCCTCCAGGTTCTTGATCCTGGAAATGCGTACACCCGCTGCCGGTATGATCTCGTAAAGGGTTACAGTCGGACCAACGGTTGCCGATATTTTTGATATCTCAATATCATAATTCCGCAGGGTATTGATGATCTGGTTCTTGTTATTTTCCAGTTCCGCAGGATCCTGAACAATTTTTTCACTGCCATGATTTTCCAACAACTCAATAGATGGATATTTATAATCCCGAAGATCCAGGATCGGATCATAGGGTTTCATGGCTTCTGTTTTGGTACCGGTTTCTACCTCTTCATCTACGGGTTTTACTTCTATCGGTTTGATCTCCAGTTCAAGCCCCGATGCTGCTACGGCTTTAACGGGTTTTGTCTTCGCAGGGATCTGCAATTCTTCTGCTGCGATGTCCGGCAATATTTCCTGTATGATAACGGGCTCGGCTAGTGGCTTTATTTCCTTTACCGGGATGATCTCTTCTTCTTTTTCAATGATGTTCAGGTCATGGTTAAGTGCCGGATCGCTTTGATCGGGAATATCCCGCATGCCTTTGCCCGCTTTGAGCGCATTACCCTTGATCATCGTTTGATCCACGGTCATGGTTTGCGGCGTTGAAATGTCTTCTGCAACAGGTATGGTAGCTTCCTGCGTTTCCTGTTTATTTTTCGAAGGCAGGTTAAAAGACGGGTTGAATCGCCAGATGACATATCCCAAAAAAGCAACGCCAATGATACCAATGGTACCGATCTGCCCAACCGTTTGATACATCCAGTTCTTACACATATCCCCTACCGAACCGCCCCAGGCAAAGGGATGGCCACTCATGATAACAGATGCAGTTATGCTGATCAATGGCAACCCAATGATGAGATACTTAATATTTTTAGCAATGGAAAAAACCTTTTTGCCAAAGAACAGGTTTACGCCTATCACGAA
>JAKQKY010000123.1 GCA_029560415.1 Bacteroidota bacterium
TGACCAAATAAGACATGAAAACACCCTGGATGTCATACCGGAATTAAGGTGCATATTAAATGATTAGTTTTGAACTGTTTTTTGGAAAAAATACCATCTCTGGCTTTATAAAAATGGCATCAACACAACCATTGCTAGCAAGAACGTCCTCATGAATACTTTTATATAGTGACGACCGTCTGACCACTTTACCGATGCGAATGCAGGCATAGGAACTATCTTTTTAGTTTTGCTTTTAAATTTTTGATGGAATCTGTCTTGCCATCATCAGGGCTATGATGAATAAGCGGATGTGCATCATATTGATTTGAATGGGTATCCTTGATTTTTCCCTGATCATTACCTGCAGAACCCGATACCGGATTTTCCCCCGATATTTTTGATGTGTCTGAAGCAGCAGGAGCTATCGAAGTTACATGACTTGTATCATTAATTTTTTTATGGTTCAGAGTTGTTGTGTTATGGCAGGAGGCAAGGACAAGAAGAGTACAACAAATATCAATCAGTAATAATGATTTTTTCATTTTTTATAAGGTCAGAGTTGGCTTTGAGTATCAGAAAATATGTTCCAGCCGGCAACCTGGCCTTATTAAAGGAAAAATAATTGATTCCTTTCAATGCATTTCCGGAATACAGTTCTTTTACGATTTTTCCTGTAATATCCAGAATGTTGATGGTGAGTTTGCTTTTTTCGGGTAATGTGAATTCAATGGTAAATGTTTCAACGATCGGGTTGGGAAACACTTTCATTTTGTTTTCATGATCTATTTCCGGGGTTCCGACTATGGTGTTGTCATGAATTTCGGCATTCCACGCATTCCACCGGTGGTTCGACGTGCCATAACTCCCGCTTATCCATACGGAGGGGTAGGTGCTGTTATGTTTTCTGGATACACCTGTGTAATCGCCCCAACGTTCCGGGTCGCCTGTATAACTGACATAGCTGAGGCCTGATTTCACAAGGGTAGAGCCCGACCAGTTCATAGCGTCGTCGCAGTTTACAACACGCACCTGCGGATAAATTGATGAACTTGCCCTGCCGAAGTTTATCATCACCGATTTGTCGTTGGTGGATGTGGCGTATGACACCACTGACGGGTATGAATAATCATAACTGCCCGACAATCCGAAGGTTGAGGATTGATTGGTCTGTGTGCTTACCGTGAGCCGGTTATAGTTTATTCCATTCCATCCGTTACCGATGTCGCTGTGAAAGACAAAATGAATGATGCCGTTCAGATAGAAACCGCTTAATGCCCGGCAATCGCCGTTATCCAGCTTACATGTCGTGCCGAGCTGCCATGAATTTGCAGCAGGAGAATAGGATGGCGTCGAAACGTTATAATGGTCTAACGAAGGATTTCCAGACATGTCATCTGTGAGGTTATAAAGCTTGATTTTTGAACTGCCCGAGTGAATGGTTGACACCAGGTAACACCCCGGGCCATAACTGCCGCTCTGTCCATACGACACGGGAAGTAATGTGAAAGGCGAGCCTGATATATCGTACCAGTATTGCCAGTGTAAGGTTGATCCCGAATAACCATTATTTTTATTTATCTGGTAAAGAATCGCCTGG
>JAKQKY010000134.1 GCA_029560415.1 Bacteroidota bacterium
ATTTTCAATTGAAGTAATCTTCAATTCTTTGTGTCTTTGTGGCAAAAATTACTTTTGAGACAGCCTCGAAATAAAATCTCTTACTTCTTCAAAATCATATAGGCATATGGCTGTAAAGTAACCTTAGCTGTCAAAGTTACACTTCCTCCATTTATGCCATTGGTCCAGGTGGAATTTTCCAGTGCTGCAGGTAAGGTGTAATCCACCACTTTATTTTTTGTATTGGCCAGCACCAGCACCTTTTCGCTATCTTTTTCTTTGGTAAAAGCGCAAACATCATCGCTGCTGTACGCCTGTAATTGCCCGCCCCTGATGGCCGCACTGCTGTTTCTGAAAGCCAGGATCCTTTTATATTCAGCCGTTACATCGGGGTTCAGGCTCCAATTGATCTTTGCAGTGGTAAAAGGAAAAGGAATCCTGAAAGGCGTACCTACTTCCTGCCCGCTGTATACCATAGGAATCCCTTTCATCATCGAGGCAACTACAAAAGCTGACATGGAACCCACTATTCCGCCAAACAAATCCATCGGGGTGCCATCCGAACCGTTTACATCATGGTTAGTGGTGTACCTCACTACCTGCGATTCGGCATTGCTGTTGGTAAATTCGCCCGCATTCAGAACATGAATACCGGTTGCAGATTTGTTTTGTCCGTAAGTTTCTTTCAGCACATCGTAAAACCGGAATCCGAACTTCCATTGAAAACCGGCATTGAAATGATCGTCCCTTGCGCCTTCGGCAAACAGCAGCAGCTTATGGGAGGTAATGCTTCTTAATGAAGTAACTGTTTGGGTCCAGAAATCGTAAGGAACATTGTCAGCAAAATCATACCGGAAACCATCCACATTGGCAGCAAAAACCCAATACCGCATGGCATCTATCATGGCTTTGCGCATATCCGCGTTGTTAAAGTTCAGTTGGGCCACATCATTATAACCGGGAGGGTTCATTATATTTCCGGCGGCATCCTGCTGATACCAGCTTTTGTTGGAAGTCCAAGCATGATCCCAGGAGGTATGGTTTGCCACCCAATCCATCATAACCGCCATATTCCGGCTATGGGCTCCATCTACAAGCGCCCTCAGGTCATTTAGCGTACCAAATTCTGCTGCCACAGCTTTGTAATCCCTGATACAATAAGGTGAATTGATGCCACGAAAAATACCTACAGGATGAATGGGCATTAAATAAACCACATTTGCACCCAGGCTTTTTATGGAATCAAGCCTTGCCGTTACACCTTTCAGATCGCCTTCAGCACTAAAGGGCCGGATGTTTACCTGGTAAATAATGGCATCTGCACTGGCAGGCACATTGGCAAATGGAGTACCATATTGCGACGGATCGGTGGTTACAACCGGGGGTGCTGTACTTCCTGATTTATTACACGCCAATAAAACAATGGCAATCAGCAGAAAAGAATACTTCCTCATAAGAATAGAATCGTTTGTTAATGGTAAAACCCCTTCCTGTGAATGAGTTTACAGGTGGAATAATAAGCTTTCGTCTATTATACAAAAGAAGGCACTTTGGAACCGGATTGAATGTATTAGTGCCAGAATATAGATAATGTAAGGACCGGAAGGGTTTAATTAGAACATAAGTATCTAATAATCAAATAGATACATTTATATTAATTTCAATGTCATATATATGGATAAGACGGGAAAACGGGTTGTTTTTTATCCTAAAGTTTGATGTGCCCACCAACCGGTAGTATAAGCCTACCCGGTGCATAGTGATTATGTAATTATATGGACCTGATCTCCATTACCTTTTTATCGAACTCCTCTTTAGGAACATTTGCCCGGTTCCTGATTTTGGTTTTGTAGGCATAAATGGATTTTACGGAGTATTCCAGTATTTCGGCGATCTTCTCATTTTCCTTAATGCCCAAACGCAACAGCGCGTAAATCCGCAGATCGGTGTTTAAAAACTCTCCTTCCTGGAGACTGACCTTATTTTCCTCATCAAAAAGCGCATTGAATTCATCCACAAACCGGGGGAACAATTTCAGAAAGGCTTTATCGAACCGCTTCACCAATTCTTCCTTTTCCTGCTTAATGTTGATGGTATTGACGATGTATTTAACCTCATTAAACTTGCCATAGCGGATCTTTTCCTCAATCAGCAGTTTAAATTTCTCTACTCTCTGGAAAAAATCGGCATCAAGGGTAAAAAAGTGCCCTACATACTCTTCCTTAATTTTATTCGACTCTTCAAGCCTCCCGTTTACATCAAGCAGGTTGGCATTGGCTACCTGTAATGCTCCATTTAACTGCTGTAACCTGTCGTTTACCTTATGCAGTTCTTCATGCGCATCCGAAATTTCGGCCCTTGCGGCTTCCAGTTTTTTGTTTTGCCTGTATATAACCACGAGCAAAAAAGCAAAAAGCAGCAATATCAGCGAAACAATGGTTCCGTAAATAATCAGGGAAGTCCTTTGCTTTTTGATATAATTGATCTCGCTGCCCTGAATGATGGGCATAATAGAGTTCACCTGTATTTTTCGCTGCCTTGCGCCATAAGTATTGGCATCATCTATCGCTTTCTTTATAAACTGGGAAGCCCGGGTAAAATCTCCCTGCTCAAAAAGTAACTGCGCCAAACT
>JAKQKY010000152.1 GCA_029560415.1 Bacteroidota bacterium
TTTTTCAATCACCAGCAACGTCAGTAATGACACCATCAACAACAATTTGTTTGCAAATGTAAAAGTGAAGGATGCCATCGTTGATTACTTCAGGAATAAAACCGGCAGCCGCCCTAACTCGGGTCCGGAGCTGGATAAAGCAGTGATTCATTTGTATTGGAAAGATGACGAAGCAGAGATCTTTGTGGATACTTCTGGTGAAACGCTGAGCAAACATGGCTACAGAAAAATTCCGGGTAAAGCACCCATGCTGGAATCCCTGGCTGCAGCCACTCTGCTGGCTACCAAATGGGACAGGCATTCAACTTTTGTAAACCCAATGTGTGGCTCTGCTACCATTGCAATTGAAGCAGCATTGCTTGCAACCAACAGGATGCCCGGTTTATACAGGAACAATTATGCTTTTATGCACCTGGTTGGATTTACAAATGAAATGTACGACATTGAACGAAAAAAACTGGAGGAGGTGATTGTTGAAAAACCATCTTTGAAAATCATTGCTACAGACATCAGCGAAGACGCCATTCATATTTCGAAGATAAATGCGGGTATTGCCGGCGTTGAAAATATGATCCATTTTGCTCAATGCGATTTTGAAAAAACAGAAATACCCGCTAATCAAAATGGCGTGATCTATTTTAATCCCGAGTACGGCGACCGGCTTGGAGAAGAGGCAGCACTCAATGCCACGTATAAACGCATGGGGGATTTTATGAAGCAACAATGCAAAGGATATACGGGTTATATCTTTACCGGTAATTTAGAACTGGCAAAAAAGATCGGGCTAAAACCATCCCGGAGAATAGAGTTTTACACCAGCAAAATTGACTGCCGTTTGTTTGAGTATGAGTTGTATGCAGGAACGAAAACCCCCTCCGCCCCCTAAAGGGGGAACTTTAGAGTTAGGGTATGCATATTGAAATATTTTCTTTAAGAGTTTTTTTTATTTAATGGAAGGAACTACAAACAATCAGAGGTGTACGGTTCCCCCTTTAGGGGGCGGAGGGGCATGAAAGAACTTTTAAATCACTGCACGCTAACTAGCAACAAGAAACAAAATAACACGAAACCAGAAACAGGGTATGAAAGAACTTTTAGCACAATACGCTTCGTTTAATGTGTGGGCAACCCAGAGAATAACAGATACAATACTGCTGTTGCCAGAAGAAAAAATAACTGCTCAAATAGTAAGCAGTTTTCCAACAATGTATACAACCGTATTGCACGTACTGGATGCAGAAAGTATCTGGTGGCAGCGGTTGAAACTGCAGGAACATATTGAAAGGCCAAGCGAATCCTTCAACGGCAGTTTTGCGGAGTTACAGAAAAAATTACTACAGCAGTCTGCTTTATTCAGTGACTGGGTAAACAATGCAAACGAACCACAGCTGCAGCATGTATTTGCCTATATGCGGGGGAAAGAACAGAACAAAATGCCCGTTTGTGATATGCTGCTGCATTTATTTAACCACAACAGCTATCACCGCGGTCAGTTGGTAACCATGCTGCGGCAGAGTGGTGTTATAAAT